>JBOHJV010000001.1:0-51108 GCA_050728695.1 Methylocella sp.
CCGCCCGGCAGTTCCGAGCCGGATGATATCCGCGTCCTCCTGCGGACGATAAATGCAAAGCTCGACAACCCGCCCGTCCCTGGAGACGGGTGAGAGATCGGGAATTGACGCCCGCGGGGATATGGGACGCGGGTGCTCTAACCCCGGAGCAGGCTTAACGCTTGAGCGTGAATGCTGGCGTTGGATGAGGCGACGACGTCGCCGCCTCTTGCCGGACTACCGCCGTCCCAGCGCGTCACAATTCCGCCGGCGCCCTCGACGATCGGCACCAGGGCAACAATATCGTGGACCTTCAGATCCGGTTCGATCACGCAATCCACATGGCCCGCCGCAAGCATCGCGAAAGCATAGCAATCGCCGCCATAGCGCGACAGGCGCGCCCTCGCCTCGATCCGGTGGAATGCCTTGAGCTTTGCGGCAGAGTATAATAACGGCGATGTTGTCATCAGCGTGGCCTGCGCGAGCTTCTCGCAACGCCCGGTGGCGAGCTTGCGCTCCGTCATCCGATGATCGCACCCTGGACCGCGCCATACCGCGCCCCTCCCATCGCCGGTAAAACGCTCTAGGGTAAAGGGTTGAACCATCATGCCATAGGCCGGGCAGCCATTGTGCAGAAGCCCAATGAGACTCCCCCACACCGGCATGCCGGCGATAAAGCTCTTGGTGCCGTCGATCGGATCGAGCACCCAAACATATTCCGCTTCGCTTTGAACCGGACCGAATTCCTCGCCGATGATGCCGTGATGCGGGAACGTTGCCTGGATGAGACGCCGCATCGCCGCTTCCGCCGCACGGTCCGCCTCCGTCACGGGATCGAACATTCCTCCGGCGCTTTTGTCCTCGGCGCTAAGCGCGGTACGAAAGAACGGCAGAATTGTATCGGCCGCGACATCGGCAAGCTTCTCGACGAAAGCGGCGAAATCCACGGTTGTCATTGGCTGCCGGTTGCGTTCGCGGAGGCCGCTAGTCGTTCGTTGCCACGCCGGCGCGCAGGCCGCAAGCCAAAATCCGAACCTTGACCCGGCGTGGCGCCGGCCACGCGTTCGAAAATTCGCGACGGGCGGGTTTCCAAATAAAACGGACCGCTGGCTCAAGCTGGCAGAACCGCGTTCGCCTTGCCTTGCGTCCGCGCGGCCGCGATCATTCGCCTTAGCTCGGGCAGGCACGATCCGCAATTCGTGCCGGCGTTGAGCCGCGCGCCGACCGCCTCCATCGAACATGCGCCATCCGCTATCGCCGCCAAGATGGCCCGGGCTTTCACGCCAAAGCACGCGCAGATTGTGGGGCTTGCGTCGAAGTCGGCGGACTTGCTTTCGCCCGCCAGGAGAGCGCGGCACGCGGCGCCGTCGAGCCGTTCCAGCCGCCACGCCTCTGCAAGACCGTTCCACGGCGGAACTTCTCCCCTCCGCCCAAAGGAGAGCGCCACGTCGAGCTTCCCACGCAACATCAGCGCGGCGCGAAAAATGCCTTTCGCGCGATCGTCGTAGCTCGTCTGCGTGGCCGCGGGTGATCTGGTGGAAAAGGTCTCTAACAAAGCCGCGACAGGCTCGTTCGTCGCAAATCGCGCGGCAAAGCCGCCCTCGATGGCGGTCCAAGCAAAGACGGTGGCGCCCGGCAACGGCACGCGGGCGTGTGCGAGAACAAAGCCGTGCGCGGAGAAGCACACCGGCGCCAGCGCCGCCGGAACTGCCTTCGAGTCCGGCTGTCCCGAGTGGGGATCGGTGAAGGAGTGGACGAGCGCGCCCGCGCGCGCGCGGGCCGCGGTCTCGTCGTTCCAGTGAATCGGGACGAAAATGCGCCCCGGGACTTGCGCGGTGGTAATATTAACACGCAGCACGGCGTTCGCGTGCGCCGTGCTAACAAGGGCGAACCTGTCGTCGCCGAGGCCGAGCCTCGACGCGTCGTTTGGATTCACCTCGACAAAGGGATCTGGCATGTGACTAGCGAGTTTCGGCGAGAGGCCGGTGCGGGTCATCGTGTGCCATTGGTCGCGCACGCGCCCAGTGTTCATAAGGAAAGGAAAGTCGGCATCCGGCGCTTCCGCCAGGGCAGGCTCCTTGATGGCGATGAAGCGGGCCCGGCGCGACGGCGAAAAGAAACGTCCGTCCCCGAACATTCGCTTTGTTCCGCCTGCGCCGCCGGCGGGGGCCGGCCATTGCAGCGGCGCGAGCGCATCGTAATCGGCGTCGCTTAGCCTCGCGAGGCCGCCGAGATCGAAGTCGCGGGTTCCGTTGTTCTCGAACGCGGAAAGCGCGGCATGCTCGCGGAAGATCGCGGCCGGACCCGGATAATAGAATGCGGCGCCAAAGCCCATCCCCTTGGCGACTTCCGCCACCGCCCACCAATCGGGCTTAGCCCCGCCCGCGGGCGGCGCGAAGGCGCGCTGGCGCGAGATTCGCCGCTCGGAATTGGTCACCGTCCCGTCTTTTTCCCCCCAGGCCGCGGCTGGCAAAAGCACATGCGGGCCAGCGGCGATCGTATCGGTCGAGCGCACATTATCCGAAATGACGAGGAGATCGAGCTTGCGCAGCGCAGCGCGCGCATGGTCGGCGCGCGGCAGACTCACGGCCGGATTGGTGGCCATGATCCACAACGCCTTGATCTTCCCACGCGCGATGGCCTCGAACATCGCGACGGCCTTGAAGCCTTCGTGCTGGGCCATGCGCGGCGCCCCCCAAAAGCGGCCCACGCGCTCGATCTCGGCCGCCGAAAACCCCATATGCGCGGCGAGCTGATTGGCGAGGCCGCCGACTTCCCGCCCGCCCATCGCATTCGGCTGCCCGGTCAAGGAAAACGGCCCAGCGCCCGGAATGCCAATGCGGCCGGTTGCAAGATGGCAATTGATGATGGCATTGACCTTGTCGGTGCCTTGCCAGGATTGGTTGACCCCCTGGCTATAAAGCGTCACGACGCGCTCCGTCGCCGCGAAGAGACCAAAGAAAGCGGCAATGTCGGCGCTCGCCGCGCCGCATTTTTTGGCGACGGTGGCAAGGTCTGGCGCGATTTTACGCGCCGCGCCAAGCGCCGCCTTGAAGCCCGCGGTGCGCGCGCGGCCAAAGGCGTGGTCGATAAACCCGCCGTCGGCCAAGTGAATGAGGAGGCCGCAAAACAAAACTGCGTCCATGCCGGGCATAATCGTTAGCGCGAGATCGGCGGTTTCGGTCGTCGCCGTGCCGCGGACGTCGATGGTGGCGATGCGCGCGCCGCGCTTCTCGCGCGCCTGCACCATCCGTTGATAGAGCACCGGATGGCACCAGGCCGCATTCGATCCAACGAGCACCAGGAGGTCCGCCTCGTCGAGGTCTTCGTAGCAGCCTGGCACCGTATCCGACCCGAAGGCCCGCGTGTGCCCGGCGACCGAGGAAGCCATGCAGAGGCGTGAATTCGTGTCGACATTGGCGGAGCCGATAAAGCCTTTCATCAACTTGTTGGCGACGTAATAATCCTCGGTGAGCAATTGCCCCGAAAGATAGAACGCGACGGCGTCCGGACCATGCCTTTCCATGGTTTGCCGCAATCCTCCGGCAATGCGATCGAGTGCTTCGTCCCATGTCGCGCGCGCGCCGTCCACCATTGGATGCAGGAGCCGCGTTTCGAGCCCCAAGGTCTCGCCGAGCGCGGAGCCCTTGGAACAGAGCCGGCCGAAATTCGCCGGGTGGCTTTTGTCGCCGGCGATGGCTGCCCCGCCGGCGCCGTCGGGCGTCGCCACGACGCCGCAGCCGACTCCGCAGTAGGGACAGGTCGTTTGGACATCTTTCATGGGTTCCGGATAGAGGAGAACGCGCCGGTCTCTCACTTGAACCGGTACCTTGCGCGTGCAGCCGCGGTCCGGAGCCACGGCTTCCCCGGTGGCGAGGTCGACGACCCAATTATGTAGCGGACAGGTCACATGTCTGCCATGGACGATGCCTTGTGATAAGGGCCCGCCCTTATGAGGGCAGCGGTCCTCAAGCGCAAAGATTTCGTCCGCCGCGGTCCGGAACACCGCGACGTCGCCCCGCGCCGTCGCGACAACGCGCGACCCTAATCTGGGGATGTCGTCGATAACGCCGGCTTCCCGCCAGCCTTCCAGAAAGTCAAAACCAATCATCTTACGAATCGACTGTCGCAAGCGCGCGGAATTCAGCGGGCGGCGTCTCGCCGCGCGCCCGTTCGGCCCACGGATCCTCCTGGAAAAATTGTTGTGAATAAAGGAATCGCTCCTCGAGCACTTTCCTCCCGGCGGCGTCTTGCACGATGCGGCCCTTGACGTAGTCGAGGCCGACACGTTCGACCCAGGGCGCGGTGCGCTCGAGATAGCGGGCCTCCTCGCGGTAGAGCTGCAGGAAGGCCGCGCAGTACTCGAGCACCTCGGCCTCGGTTGCGACCTTGCACAACAAGTCGGTGGCGCGAACCTTGACGCCGCCATTGCCCCCGACATGCAGCTCCCAGCCGCTCTCCACGGCGACGACGCCAAAATCCTTGATGGTGGCTTCGGCGCAATTACGCGGACAGCCCGACACCGCGAGCTTGACCTTGTGCGGATGCCATGATCCCCATGTCATCTTCTCAATCGCGATCCCCATCGCGGTCGAGTCCTGCACTCCGAACCGGCACCATTCCGAGCCGACGCAGGTTTTCACGGTTCGCAACGCCTTGCCGTAGGCATGGCCCGAAACGAGGCCAGCGTCACCGAGATCGCGCCAGACATCGGGCAATTGCTCTTTCCGGACGCCCAGCATGTCGATCCGCTGACCTCCAGTGATTTTGACCGTTGGAATAGCGTGCTTATCGACGACATCGGCAATCGCGCGAAGTTCCTTGGCGCTGGTCGAGCCGCCCCACATGCGTGGAATGACCGAGAACGTCCCGTCCTTTTGGATGTTGGCATGGGCCCGCTCATTGATGAAGCGCGACTGTGCATCGTCCTCATATTCGCCCGGCCACGCGCAGAGCAGATAAAAGTTGAGAGCTGGCCGGCAGGAATGGCATCCATCGGGTGTCGACCAGCCAAGCGCCGACATGACGCGAGGAATTGTTTTCAGCTCTTGCTCAATGATCTGACGCCGCACTTCATCATGAGTATGCTCGGTGCAGCGGCACATCCCCGGCTCTTTGGGTTTACGGAAAGCAGCGCCCAGTGTCGCCGCCAACAGTCCTTCAACCAGCCCAGTGCAGGAACCGCACGACGCCGATGCCTTGCTGTGGGCGCGCACCTCGGCGAGCGTACTTAGACCTTTGTTCAAGATTGTCTGAACGATAGCGCCTTTGCTGACGCCATTGCAGCCGCAGATTTGAAAGTTATCAGGGAAGTCTTCGACGCTCGGCAGCTTGATTTTCCCCATTCCGGCGACGATAGCCTGGCCAAACAGGATGGCATCCTTGAAGGGAGTGACATCCTCTTTTTTTCGCAAGAGTTCGAGATACCAGCCGCTATCGGTCACATCGCCATAGAGCACCACGCCTTCGACCCGCCCCTCGCGCATGACGAGCTTCTTGTAAACCTGACGAGTCGTGTCGTGATAGGTCAACTCGCCACAATCCTCGCCGCCACTGAAGTTGCCCGCGGAAAAGAGGTCGATGCCGGTTACCTTCAATTTGGTGGCCAACACCGAGCCGGTGTAGTTGGATGTACGCTCATCTTCCGCGAGGTGATCGGCGCACACCTTGGCCATCTCCCACAGAGGTGCGACAAGACCGTAGGTCTTGCCGCGGTGCTCGGCGCATTCGCCGACGGCGAAAATGTTGGGGTCGGAGGTTCGCATATCGTCGTGGACAACGATCCCGCGGTTGACCTCGAGGTTGGCGGCGCGCGCGAGATCGATGTTGGGGCGAATACCGATTGCCATGACGACGAGATTGCCAGGAACCTCACGGTCATCGGCTAGCCGAACGCCTTCGGCTTGCGTGGCGCCAAGGATTTCCTCGGTCTGGCCATTCATGAAGAAATTGATGCCCCGCTCGTCGAGCTCCCTTTGCAGCAACTTACCAGCCTGGATATCGAGCTGGCGTTCCATGAGCGTGTCCATAAGGTGCACGACCGCCACGTTCATGCCACGGCGAAGCAGCCCGTTTGCCGCTTCCAGGCCAAGCAGGCCGCCGCCGACGACGATCGCCTTCGCGTGCTGGGCCGATGCGGCGATCATTTGCTCGATATCGGCAATATCGCGAAACGTACACACGCCTTGCAGGTTCAAACCTGGAATCGCCGGCACGATCGGGCGCGACCCGGTCGCTAATAGGAGCCGGTCATAGGGTTCCACGCGTCCACTTTTCGAGATGACCGTATGCGCTGCTCCGCTGACCGAGATTATCGGGTCGCCAGTGAAAAGCCGGATATCGTTTTCCTCATACCAACTGTGCGAATTGATGACGATCTGGTCGATTTCCTTTTCGCCGGCCAAGACCGCGGACAAAAGAATCCGGTCATAATTGACGTGCGGTTCGGCTCCGAAAACGGTGATCTGGTAGCGGTCTGGCGCGCGTTTCAGCAATTCCTCAACCGCCCGCATGCCCGCCATCCCGTTGCCGATCACCACGAGCCGTTCTTTGGGAGGGCTGTGAAAATTCATTCTGACCGTTTCCTTGCCGTTGAAGAGTTAGATGCGCACGCCTCCGGCCATGGTTGCGGCGGCGGCCATGGCGTTTCCAATGACAGCGAGAGGCTCGCTCACGTGGTCGCCCTCCCCCCAAAACCTTGTTCGAGGCTGCGATCCGTCACGGCGGCGGGGGCGCGCGTCATGCGATGAATGGCCGCGTGCATCCAGATGAGGTTCAAGGTGACGATGAGGAACAGCAACATGAAGCAGCTTGTCCAAAGCCCGGTTAAATCGTTCAGCGCACCAAAGGCGATCGGCAGCACAAAACCCCCCAATCCGCCGATCATCCCCACGGTGCCGCCCACCGGTCCGACGTGGTAGGGGTAATAGACCACGACGTGACGAAATACCGCCGCACTGCCAAGCGGCATGAATATGCCGAGGATAAAAGTCAGCGCCACGAAAGGCACAACGCCGAGTCCAAAGCCGAACCGCGAGTCGCCAAGCATGCCATGCTCGACGAAATCGGTCGCGGAACAGGCGAGAACGAAGGTGACCAGCATGCACGCGCCAAAGCACCAGTACATCACCCGCCGTGCGCCGATCCGGTCAGACAGCGCGCCGCCAAAAGCGCGCATGAGGCTAGCTGAGATCAAGAAGACGGCGCCCAATATACCGGCTGTCTTCACGTCCAAATGGTAGGCGCCGATGTAGAAGCGTGGCAACCACAGAGCCAGCGCGACAAATCCGCCAAAGACGAAGAAATAATAGAGCGAGAAACGCCAGACCTGAAGATTGGCGAGTGGCGCGAGCTGTTGGCGGAGCGTCACCGCCGGCAGTCCGCCGGCGCGGCGGGTGCGTTGCACCGGATCGTCGGCCGTCGTGAACCAGAAAATGGCGGCCATCCCCGCGAGCGCCGCCGCCCAAAACTCGGCGACCATGGGCCAGCCGAAGGCGACCATCACGAAGGGGGCAAGGAACGTGGTGAGCGCGGCGCCCACATTGCCCACGCCGAAAATGCCGAGCGCGGTGCCTTGCTTTGCTTTTGGATACCAGCGCGAGACATAAGATACCCCGACGGCAAAACTGCCACCCGCTACACCAAGGCCGAGCGCGGCCAGCAGCATCGTCTTGAAGGTGTGCGCGAACGGGAGCGTAAAGGTGGCGATCGCGGAGGCGAGCATCACCGTCACGAAGACCAGGCGCCCGCCATAGCGATCAGACCAAATGCCCAACGGCATGCGAATGAGCGATCCGGTCAAGATCGGGGTTGCGATCAGCAAGCCAAATTCTGTCTCGTTGAGGCCGAGCTCTCCTTTGATGGCGATGCCAACGATCGAGAAGATCGTCCACACCGCAAAGCACGCGGCGAAGGCCAAGGTGCTGACGCACAAAATCCTACTGGAGGCTTCGCGCGCCTTCCAAGGCATCTCATCAAGGCCCTCCCAAAGAAGAATTAAAGCGTCGGCGCGGCTATTCGGGAAGGCACTCCGCGCGGCATCCATCGGCGCGCCGATACTGCCGGGGCTGGCGGCCGAACCAAGCAGCGATCGGCGTGCCGGTCCGGGCGTGCGGGTCGGGGTTTTGGCATTCATAGGTAAGCTCCACCGTAAAAACAAGGCCGCTGGCGGACCCCCACCACTGTGATGGTCAGTCAGCGGCGTTGCAGGACGCCTGGGCCTTTCGTTGGACCCTGTACGGACCGTAGGGAGCCGATCCATGAAACTTCGGAGCAAATGTCGTGCCAAGCCGGCCGCGGCGATTCCGGTCAACGCCTTGGCCGCCCCGTCCCGGCAGTCCGGGCAACTCAGGAATGTTCGCGCGGCAGTCTGCCAAAATGCTGCCCGTGCTGCGCAATTATTGTGCAGCGCACGCGTCCAAAAGCACGGACGCTCAACTTCTAGCGCCGCGAGGTAGGCAGGAAATCGTCGGGCGGAAAACGCGGGACCGTCGAACGCCTGGCATGGCGGCGCAGATCAAGGGCCCAGAATCGCGAATTGGCGAAAGAGCGCAAGGTTTGACGATAGTGGCCAAGACCCCGCATCGCCCGTAGCGTCTCTTATCGCACTGCCCCACCCGGCCCACCGGCATGACGGAAGGCCGAGTGGTGGAACAGCTTACCGCGAGGCTGGCCCGCAGGCGTGCCGACATTGACGTGGAGTGACGGTGGAGCATCTGCTATCCGGTTTCAAACCAGTCAGAAAAACAGCCGCGCTCCGAACAGCCAACTGTGATTGTACATTGGCGTGAGAGGGTTCAAGACCTCCGGATGCGGCGTCAGCGCGGTTTGGTAGCCAACGAGAAGGGCTGCCTTGGCGCGGGTGCCAGCGATCGGATACGGACCGATGATGGTGTCCGCGGTGAGGAATAGCTGGTTCAATCTCCCGCGCGCGCCGTTGAACCAATAGGTATCATTCAGCTCGATTTCCGGCCAGAGATATGGCAGCAGATGATATTGGAACGCGACATTGGTCACGAGCTGCGTGCCGAGTATGTTGTAATTGCTCGTCGGCCAGGGCGTGCCGACGGTTGCCTGGATGTCGAAATCCCCCCAGCCTTTTCCGGCGGCGATCGTCGGTGTGATATAATAAGCATTGTTCGTAAATGGCTTGATGCCGATCGGCGCCTGTCCGGCGAGATAGGCGGTGACAACATAGTCGCCATTCTCTGCGTTACCGGAACCCAGCCGCGTTTTGACAAGAAAAAACGGCAGATCCGCGAAGCCGTCCGCGGGTTGTTTAATCGTCCGCACCTGAACCGGCGGCGCGCCAATAAATATCTCGTTATAGTAATCTGGGATCAGATGGATGCCTACGGCAGGCATTCCGCCATCGGAAACGGTGACGTTGGCGCCGTTGGGAAGCTTCTGGATGGCTTCCCCATACATAACGAATTCCTTGAGCAGCGGGGTGACGGTAGTCAGCGGTGCGGCCCAGGAAGGCTGCGCCACCGAGGTCGCGTCCACGCGTTCGAACCATTCCGCGATATAATCTGTCACCCCCTGTGCCACATCGGCGCTCCCAGTGGCTTGCGGCGGCGGCAACGCGTCGGCGGCACGCGCGGTCTGCCCCAATCCCAGAATCGCCAGCCCAATGGCAAAGGCATGGCGACAGCTGACGGGCGAGCGTGCATTATTATCGCCGCCGCAGGCGTTCTTTTGATTTCCGGCTGATTCGCCAAGGCCGCTTGGACTGGCCCCGACGGGTGGGTTTTTTCGAGTCATGCGCAAGCTCCACCGCAAAAGAAATGCCACCGGCGGACCCCCACGTCTGTGCTGGTCAGTTAGCGGCGTTGCTGGAGGGCCAGGCCCTTCGTTGGACCCGGAAAGGACCGGGAGCCGATCCTTCAAGCTTTTGGGCAAACTTCGTGCCAAGTTCGCCGAGCGGCGATTCCGAGCTGCACCTTTTCCCGCCCCTCCTGGCTATTCGACGTTCAACCTTCTCGGCAATGCGCGCGGGGCCACATTCAACGCGCTTAAGACGCGAAGAGCAAAGGCTTTGCCAACGATTGGCGGCACGAGCAGTGCGACGCTCGCGACGCCCCGGCCGGTCGCCGCTCTCCTCTCATGACCCAACAAGGGGGTCTCGATTCAACGTCTGTTGACGTCTGGAGGCCGTGACTGCTTGTTCTCTTGCGTTGAACCCGCGGCCTGAAATGCGCACAACTGAAGTCTCAGTTTCTTCAAATATTCAAGCAGCGGTAACGCCACCTCGTTCAGGCGGCGAGATCGGCGACGACCGCGTCGAGCACCGGGAGGCCTTCCGCGCTGACCCGGATTCTTCCACGCGGCGTATATTCGACCATGCCTTCGGCGATGAGGGAGGCGACCCGGCGGGGATCGAGGCCGCGCCCGGACATCGCTTGAAACGCCGCCGGTTCGATTCCTTCGGCAAGACGCAAACCCATCAGCAGGAATTCATCGCCCTGTTCCTCGGACGACAAATAGTCGTTCTCGACCAAGGCATGGCCGTCGCTCTCGACGACGGTCAGCCACATTTCGGGATGGCGTTCCGTCGCTTGCGCGCGGCGGCCTCCCGCGGTCGAAATCCGGCCATGCGCGCCGGGGCCGACGCCGACATATTCGCCATACCGCCAATAGATGAGATTGTGCCGGCTCTCCGCGCCCGCCCGCGCGTGATTGGAGATTTCATAAGCGGGTAGCCCGGCCTTCGACGTGACCTCCTGCGTTATGTCCCATAACGCGCGGGCGCAATCGGCATCCGGGAGGATGAGCTTACCCGCGTCGCGCAAACGCTCAAACATCGTGTCTGGCTCGATCGTGAGCTGATAAAGCGAGATGTGGTCCCGCGCGCGGAGAATTGCCCTTGCCAATTCCTCCCGCCAGCCGGCGGTTGTTTGGCCTGGCCGCGCATAGATTAGATCGAAGCTATAGCGCTCGAAGATGGACGCGGCGAGTTCCACCGCGCGCATCGCTTCGGCCGCCGTGTGGCTCCGGCCGAGCGCCTTCAAGTCCGAGTCGTTCATCGCTTGGACCCCGAGCGAGACACGGTTGACGCCGGCCGAGCGGAAGTCGCGAAGCCGCTCTGCCTCGACGCTGGTCGGATTGGCTTCGAGGGTAATCTCGGCATCGGGCACGACCGGCCATAGCGCGGCGATCGCATCGAGAATGGCGGCGGTTGTTTGCGGCTTCATCAAGGATGGCGTGCCGCCGCCGAAAAAGATCGAGGCGACGATGCGGCCTTCCGTAAACGCCGCGCGGTGCGCGAGTTCAGCCTTAAAAGCCTCGATATAACGGGCCTCGTCGATCGGCTTCGCGCGCACATGGCTGTTGAAATCGCAGTAGGGGCATTTGGAGAGGCAAAACGGCCAATGCACATAGACCCCAAAGCCTGGGCCGGCACTGATGCTGGTTTGCACGGACATCTTCATTTCGCTCACGCCATTCTGGAGAACCGCCGGAAGCATCGGTTCCCGCCATCATCGCGGATTCTTCCGCGCGGGCAAACTCGCGCAACATTCGCGGGCAAACTCGCGCAACATTGATCGAATTTCGAACCGGCGCCAGAAACCGCAGATTCGCCGCCATTTGTTAAGAATGGGTACACCACGTTTGCTTAAGTTTGGAAAGTGCACAGCTCGGAGGGCGTTGCGTTGGGCCCTGACGAATATGAATTAAAGGTGGGTGTTTGAATTATCTCCAACCGCCGCCGGCGCCTTCGCCCGTCATCGTCATGAAAGATGTTGGGGGCCTCGTCGCGGATTACCAGCGCCAAACCGCGATCTACCGGGCGTCGGAGCGCGAGGTCAGACTGCACGAGTGCCGCTCGGCTTGCACAATGGCGCTCGGCCTGCCCAATGTTTGCGTCTATCCAGACAGCACGCTTAAATTTCATTTTGCCTACGATCCCCGCAATCATCAACCCAACCCAGAAGTCTCGCAACAATTATTTAATTCTCTTCCTGCCGCCGTGCGGGCGCGGCTTGGAACCTTGACGCGCAATTACAAGGTCCTAAGCGGAAGCGAGCTGATCAAGCTTGGGATCAGGGATTGCAACGAGCCCAAGAGCAACGAGCCCAAGAGCAAGGAGGCACGGATCATGGTCGCATCGGCCGCCGCCGGGAAGCCTCCGCTTGCCGCCGAGCCCCGCGCGGAAATGCCTCTGCTCGTGCGCCTGATGGACAAAATGCTGACGGTTTTTGCCGCCGGGGAGGCGGCGGGCGCCATGCAGCGCGGCGCCGTCCCGACGCCTGTTCCAGCTCGGATTTTGTTGGCCGAGGCGCCACTTCCGCCAGCGCGCCCGGCCGAGCTCATCCATTCAGACAGCCTCGCCGTCACCCAAGCGCCGGCGGAGTCGCCGGGCCAGCCGGCAGCCGCGTCTTATCGCGTCGAGGCGGCGCAATCGGGGGATGCGCCATCGCCGCTCCGGGCGACCGAAGTCCCGCCCTTAGCTGGCAAGCTTGCCGCCGAGGACAGGCTTTCGCGGCCAGTCTTGCCGAAAATTATTACCGGCGCGCAGCCCATTCTGCCGCCTGGCTTTAGCGCTTACGCCGGTTTTGACCGTTAAATCGATAGGCCGAGATGAGCCGCGCCTGCCCAAAGCCAGCCGCGCGCATCCCACGTTTGAAGCTTGCTCCACCGGGCGTGGCGCGCGAAATCCGCGTTCCATTGCCGTGGCGTTTTGGTATGTCGCGCGAGGACGCGCCTTCGCGAAGAACAGACAAGGCCGTTGACGGTTCGCCGCGTGTCCTTCATCCGGCGGGCCGCGCTCGCGTCGGCCGGGGAGGAAGAGAGCGAAAATGCGCCATTCCAAATCCATCGGATCGCCCAGATTCAACGTTGCCTTCTTTAAGAAAGGCAGTTCTAAAATCCTTCGCTTATGAAAAAACCGTCAACCCGGCCTAAGATCAGGGTGGTTCAATGCCGCCGGCCCTGCACTTCGAGCTTGACGGCGCACGGCTGGCGCGGGTTTCTTCGGCGATTACCGCTTCCGTTCGAGTCTCGATCAAATAGCCGCCATGCCAGGATTGCCTAAGCCCTTTTCGCCGCAAGGTGGCCGCCAGTCCGAGACGGCGCATATTGTCGCGCGCGGGACGCGGCGACTGTTGAGGCGGCTCAACTTTTCGACTGTCGCCGAATTGCCGCTGCACTCGGGGCGGCGCGCCGACATCGTCGCGCTAGCAATGGACGCGACGATTTTTATCGTCGAAATCAAATCCTCCGTCGCGGATTTTCGCGCCGACGCCAAATGGCGGGACTATCGCGCCCATTGCGACGGGCTGTTTTTCGCGATTCCCGAAACCGTGCCGATCGAAATCATGCCCGAGGACGCGGGGCTTATCCTGGCCGACGCCTATGGCGCCGAAATTTTGCGGCAAGCGCCGGAACATCGGATCGCCGCCGCCACCCGCCGCGCGTTGCTCATCCGTTTTGCGCACGCCGCGGCGCAGCGGCTGCACCGCTTGAGCGACCCCGAGGTGGTCGCGCGGGGCGGTTGAGAGCTTGTCCCAAAAAGTTACCGCGTTCTTGGATGAGATCGCGCGACCCAATAAATACTTACGCGACACAATAAATACTTAAGAGCATACGCCGCTGTCGGCCGAACCCCTCCGCGCTTGTACCCCATGACCGTAAGCCGAAGAATTTAAGAACGATGCCGTAAGATCGCAAAGGGCGAATCTGTCGCGGCTTCGCCACCAACATTCGTATCTTCGTAAGCAGCTCCCGGCTTGCGCGGATAAAGATCGAGATTCAGGGCCAAAAATTCGGCCGCCAGCGCGCCAAGATCGATTTGGCCATTGATAATCGGATCAGGAGGGTCTTGCCGCCCGGCGAAAATTGCCGCCCCGCCCGTCGTCATTTTCCGGCCGGCCGGCTCGCCCCCAGGCTGACGAGACGGCGCGAAATCCACTTCAATTGGAGCGCTCACAAAGGTCTCGAAAGGCTCGAGGCTGACAACGCAAGTTTGAGTCACAAGCGCGCGCAAAACGCCGCTGACCTTGTAGCATTCCGGGCCATGTTTGCGCACATGGAATCCGACCTCGAATGTTTGAACCGCAACGAGGCCGGAATCGTCCGCGAGCGCGGCGCATTCGGTCTTGCCGGCGCAAAGCTTTATGGCGAGACCGGCGTCCGGCACGGTCTTGACGGCAAGGATGCGTGTCAAACGCCCCGGCCCAAGCTTGGCGCCAGTCTTGTCGGGACCGGGCTTGCGAAATTTCGGACCGGGAACGGTGTTGGATGTCATCGCCACCCCCTGGTTGCGGATTATTAAAACATCAACGCCGAAAAGCGGTAGCCATTTCGCGTGAAAACCTGGGACCCTGCTCGATCGAAGCGGACCGCGCGCAACGAACGGCGGCGGCCGGCGGAAACGGAACCGGGCCCAGAGTGAAGGCATCGAGCGAGACCTTGGCCAAGGCGTCGTTCGCCATTTCCACATATCGCGCGAGCCGGTCTGGATTTTTGCGGCCATCGTAGACGTTTCGCGCGATCGCGGCGACGAGCCCCGGTGCGCCGCCGTTGAGGGCGAGGTCATAAGCCCCGGCGCGCCCGAAAAAAGCCCCGGCGATGGTTTTCATCTCTTTTGGCACGCTTATGTCGCCAACGCCCATTTCCCGCAAGGCGATCTCGAACGAGCGAAAAATGGCGTCGGTGAGATCTTGGGCAATTTCGGGAGCAGGCGGGTCCATGCGATTGAGACGCCGGAGGACAAGAACCGCATGTAATGTCACCGCCTCGAAGCGGCCTTCGAGACTGTCTTCGATGCCGTACTCCGTGAACAGGATGGGATCGCGGGCCGCCGCCACGATCTCGCCGGAAAGCCGGTCGATTAGTCGCCGATTGGCGGAGCGCTGGAAGATCCGGAAAACCATGTTGTCCTCTTCCAAAGGCGCCGCCGAGGCCGCCATGCCTGGCGATCGGCGGACCTTGCTTTTCGTTGGCACGGAGGCTACGCATCGCGCGGCTAGACGCAAGGATTATCGTGCATAGGTTTCGCGGGACCGGTCCGTTGTCCGCGCGGCGGCACCAATGGCGCAAGCAATTTGTTCATTTGTTTCGTGGAGTTTTCCTGCAGCATGGCATTTGCCTGGCCTGGACTGGAGCATGCTTCGCCAAATGCCTAACTCGGAGGCGTGCGGAATGGAGTTTATGAGGGCGCGAGGTTGGAGCGGAAGGCGCCGAGCTCTGGGCGGCAAGAAACTCGTCATTGCGGCGGCGCTTGCGCTGGGGCTTTCCGGCTGCCTTGGCTATGACGGTCAAGTCAACCACGGCTATCAGCTCAACCCCAAAACAGCGGAAGATGTCAAGGTTGGGTCTTCCGCCGAGCAGATCCTGGTTCTTTTGGGGTCGCCGACGACGACGTCCACCGTCGGCGGCGATGCCTGGTATTACATAAGCCAAACCACCAATCGCGGCCTTGGGTTCATGCCGCCGAAAGTTACCGACCAGCGGGTCTTCGCGGTTTATTTCTCCAAGGACAAAAAGGTCGCACGCGTCGCCGATTATGGCATGGAGGACGGCAAGCTCATCGATTTCGTATCGCGCACCACGCCGACGGCTGGCGCCGAATCGACCTTCCTCAAGGGCATGTTCATCAACCTTCTGCATTTCTAAGCGCGTTCACGCTGCCGCGCCAACGCGAGCCCGCTGACGCGTTTCCATACTTGGCGCGCCTGATCAAATCTGGCGGCCAAGGTTTGCCTCGAGCAGTTCGTTGTAGCAATACGCCGGGGATGTCTTGCTTGATGTTTAAAAGCCCGAAGCGGGCGCGGTTGATTCACAACCTGCGCGGCCTTGGCGGTGTTGACGGGACGCGTATTGGTTGAAGCGTTTCGTGCCTTGCGAACCGCGCGCCGCCGGGAGAAGCGGAAGCCGCTTATCCGCCTTGAGCCGCCCAAATCCCGCGGGTGCTTTAAACATCGCGGCGCCCGCGCCGTGTGTTCGCCTTGGCTGTAGGCGGGTGGTCTTGGCAAATCTCCTTGGATAGCTCGCTATGGGGCGGTATGGTCGAAATCGAGCATGCAAGACTCTGAGCGTCTTGCAAATCAGTGCTCCGGCCCTTGTGCGGTTAGCCCTGGCAAGCAATTGGAAAGGCAGTTTCGCATTTGACGTTTTCCAAGGCGAAACGCGACGTAACGTTCCTGAGCGGAATTATTTCGATCAGATGCTTGTAAAAAACATCGAAGGCTGCGGCATCAGGTACGACGACACGCAAGCCGTAATCGACGTCGCCCGCCATGCGATAGCATTCCATGACTTCTTCCATCGCGGCAATTTCTCCGGCGAAGCGCGCAATCGCCTTGCCCGAATGATCACCCACCTGGACCGAAACGAATGCGGTCAATCCGAGCCCGAGTTTTAGCGGATCGAGCAGCGCGATGCGCCGCTTGATCACGCCCGATGCATTGAGCCGCTGTAGCCTTTTCCAACATGCGGTGTGCGAAAGACCGACCTGCGTGGCGATTTCCCGAATCGACAAGGAGGCGTCTTTTTGGACGATGCGCAAAATCCGCTTGTCGATCATATCCATGGCGATTGGTTCGTTCATTTCAGGTCCTGAGTGTTTGAATTTATGTCTATAAAATTTACCATTTAAATGGTACCTTCTAAAGCATGGCTTCGCAAGCTTAGCAGGAGCATTGCCGCATAAATGCGAGCCGGAAAGTTTAGTCGCGTCGGCCAGCGGGGCGTTTTACTAAGCCGGTGGCCTTGCAGGCTTTTTGGCGACGCGGACGCGGCATTTTGCCTAGCCAGGCGGCAATATGGCGAGGATAGTCAGCGAGTTGGACTTCGTTCTCCGACCCCTTGACCCGTCCTCGCACGGAAATCCCCGCCTCGTGCACGCTCGCTTGCGAGCCGGAGACGAGGGGATGCCACCAGGCGAGATCGTGCCCTTCAGCGATGAGCCGGTAGGCGCAAGACGGCGGCAACCAGCCGAGAGCCCGGACCTTGGCCGGGGTTAATTTGATGCAATCACGCACCCTGCGGCGGCGGTGCGCATAATCGGCGCAGCGGCAGGTGTTCTTGTTAAAGAGCTTGCAGGCGACGTCGGTGAAGTGAATTTTGCCGCTCTCCTCGTCTTCAAGCTTGACAAGACAGCAGCGGCCGCATCCGTCGCAGAGACTCTCCCATTCCACCTTATTGAGTTCTTCGAGCGGTTTTCGCTTCCAAAATGGGACTTCGTCCACAAGCTTTGCCGTGCCTCGCGGGTTTGCCCCGAAGTCAGCGCCGTCCCATGCGGCGAGTTTGCTGCGCGAAGTTGGTGAAGGCATCGGACCTGTCTGTCCGGGGGCAAAGTGGCCAGCCTCCCTTGCGCCTCGCCATGGCAATCGTCAAGACGGAACGGTCGGCATTTTCCGTCGAGCACGGCTCACGGTGGCCGGTCATGGCGACACATAAACTCAGTGGCAAGGCTTCTCGCTTGGCCGGTTTGATGTGACAAGATCAGCCATCGCCTCCATCGCCCATCGGCTTGAATTCCGCCCGGCCGGCTTTGGGCCAACCCGCTTGCCGGGCCATGCGCTGTCTTACTTCAGGGATCAGGAACCTTCTGTCATCTTTTGTCGGAATAATTGCATTGCGTCGTCAAATCTTGCGTTGATTATCTTGGCGCGCGGGGAGGAACATTTGGGAAAGTTTGCCGCGCCGAGCTTGGCGAGCTAGGATTGCGAATCGCCGCAGGGCGCGAAAGGACATGCTCGACGTGGTTTCTTGCCTCCCGTGGCCGCTGCCGCTTTCGGTCCTCGTGTGGGCGGTCCAGATGGCCGTCTTTCATGGCGCGGGGCTGTTGTTCGAATGGAGCGACCGGACGGGAATGCTCGCGTCCCTCAAGGTGCGCGACGTCGACCGGCTGGGTTATTTCGAGCTGTTGCCGCGGGTGCTCGCCAATCAAGTTTTTGTCCTGCTTCCAGCCATGGCTGTGCTCCAGTATACGGGGCTGGCTTTCACCGGCGCGCCGCATTTGAGCGTTTTGCATTTTTTTGCCGGAATGGCGCTGATGGGCGTCGGGCATGACATTGTCCAATATGTTTTCCACCGCTTTGTGCTGCACCGGCCTGGCTTGATACGTCAGCTCGGACATAGCGTGCATCACTCGACCGGCGCGAGCAAGGCGATTAGCGCCTGCTACATGAGTCCGGCCGATTTCTTTCTCGAGATCGTCCTGCCTTACCTTGTGCCGCTGGCGATCGCTGGAGCGGGGGCCGACGTTTCGTTTCACCTTGCCGTTGCCTGTCTCGGCGCTATTGGCGGCCTCTACGAACATTCGGGATATGATTTCGCGGTTCGCTTGCGGCCTCCCAACGGGTCCGGCTCCAGACCGCTGGCTTGGCTCTCTCATCTGGTGACGAGTAAAGCCCATGGCGAGCATCATCGCCGACGCAATGTTAGCTTTAGCGATGGTTTCGGCTCGCCGGGCATTTGCGACACGATTTTTAGGACCCGTTGGGATATGGCGGCAGCAGCCGTAAAAGCCAGGTCGTCCGTGCGTGGCGCTGGCGAAGAACCAGCGCGTGCGCGCCATCAAACATAGCCTGACCAGAGGTTGTGAAACCACTGCCGCGGATCGATCGCCTGCCACCCGGAATCAACGAAAATATTGGGGAGGCGCTATGCGAAGGATTTTGACAGCTGTTCTTGCGGTTGCTTGCGTTGCGCTAATTCCGCGAGGCGCGGCACCACAGGCCAGCCGGCCCCGCGCGACGGCAGTATTCCCGGTCGAGCTGTGGGACACCAGCGGAGAAGCGACAAAGCCAGGCCAGGCCGAGCGACTAAAGCTTGCCACGAATAAGCTCGCCGAGCTCATGGAGCACACTGGCCGCTACCGCAGCGTCGATCTTTCCCAGTTCGCCGCGCGAATTGCGGCGACCGAACCGCGTTACAATTGCAACGAATGTTGGCGCGACGTCGCGCGCGACGCCGGCGCCGAGCTCGCGGTCCTCGCGGTCGTACACAAGGTCTCGACCTTGATCTCCTTCGTCGATCTTTATGTCGCCGATCTCGCAACCGGCAAATACATTGCTCATGCCGATGCTCAGTTTCGCGGCGACGACGACAGGGCCTATATCCGGGCTTTCGAGTTTCTCGTCAACGAGCGCCTGAATCGCAAATGACCGTTTCCCTCCGGGAAAAACATTCCGTGCCGCGTTCAAGGCTCGAAACCCTCGAAAATAATCTGATCCGCCCAAAGTCTTGCACGCAGAAGAGCTTCGCGCGAGCGCACCGTCCAGGTCAGGACCGGCATCCCAATTCCTTGTCGGCAGAGCGTCGGCACGGCATGCGGCAAATCGCTCTGATTCCAAGATAGGAAATCCGGCCTCGCGAGCGGAAAATCCCGGAGATCCGCGAAGCTTGCGCGCTTGTCTTGCGGCAGACCGGCCCATTCCTCGGAGGTGTCGTAGCGCGCCACCGCGACAAGGCCGAGGGGGCATCGGGCGCCGGCGCCACGCAGATGGATGAGGACTGCCGGATCGAAGCTTTTAAGACAAGCTGGCCCGGCGCAGGCGGCCACGGCGGCCATCGCTCGATCGGCAAGGCGCATGTCGCCGTCGTAGCGGCTTTTGATCTCGACGATGACCGGCGTGCGGCCGCCGATGCGAATGAGAAGATCCTGTAACGAAACGATCCTTTGATCGCAGTCCTTATACGCGAGCTGGGCGAGGTCATGGGCGTGGAACGCATCGACGCGGCCTTCCTCCCGCATCAAACGGTCGAGGGTAAAATCGTGGAACACCATGGCTTCGCCATCATATGTCCGCTGAACATCGCATTCGATCGCATAGTTCTTGGCGATCGCCGCGGCGGCGGCGGCGGGCGTATTTTCGACCAATCCGGTTTGTTTGGAATGAAGACCCCGGTGCGCGATCGGCCGCGCCGTCAGCCAGTCCGGCGCATTTAGTGTCCACCCCGTCAAAGGCCCGCGATCTCAAACAGCGCCTCGATCTCGACCGCGCTGTCCAGTGGCAGTCCAGCGACGCCGACCGTCGACCTTGCGTGGCGGCCCTTGTCTTCCAAAACCTCCACCATGAAATCCGAGGCGCCATTCATCACGCCCGCCAAATTGGCGAACCCCGGCGCCGCATTGATGAAACCGCCGAGCCTCACGCAACGCGAAATCCTGTCGAGGTTGCCCAAGGCCGCCTTGGCTTGCGCGAGGATATTTGTCGCGCACAAGCGCGCCGCCGCTTGTCCCGCTTTGCTTGAAACGTCCGCCCCGAGCTTGCCTTTATGCGCGGGATCGAGCGTGCCGCCTGGACCAATGGGTAGCTGGCCGGAAACGGCAAGAAGCGAGCCGCAAACGACAAAAGGAAGATAATTGGCGATGGGCGCCGCCGGAGTCGGCAACGATATCCCCAACGCCGCCAATCTGTCTTCGGCCGTCATGGCCAAACTCTCCGGTTCTTTCGAGGATACCCAAAAGCGTAAAACCTGCTAATTGTAAAGCGTTAACCATCGAGAAGGCCGCCCCGACCTTTGGCGCGCCATCCCAGCCGCGATGCGCCGCGCGATCCTGGCGTCCAGGCGCCTTTTTCGCTCCGGCGCCACGAACGTCTCGCTCTTGCTGTTACCTGTTCGATCTATCATTATTGCGGCAGATTGATCCGCATTGCGGCATATTGATCGGCGGCGAACGCGCCAAAGACCTCGCCACGGCGAGTCAACGTTGCTCGGGATAAGTCTACGGGGAGTGCGATCACAAGCATGCTCCAGGAGGGTTGGTTTGGTCCCCCGCATCCACGTCTGCCCGCTTTCAAAACTCCCCGAGACGGTCCGCGGGACCGGCGCGCGTAGCCTCGTCACGTTGATCGACAAGGGAACGCCGGTCAGGCGCCCCGCCGGAATCGCCGCCGAAGAACATCTCGTTGTCGTCCTCTCCGACGTCGTCGCGGAATTTGAGGGCCATATACCTCCGGCCGAATCCCACGTCGAAGAGCTCCTGGCCTTCGTGCGGCGATGGGACCAAATGGCACCTTTGTTGATCCATTGCTTCGCGGGCGTGAGCCGTTCGCCGGCGGCGGCGTTTATCGCCGCTTGCGCCTTGCGCCCGCGTCAAAATGAGGCCGGGATCGCGAACGCGATGCGAGCCAGTTCGCCGACCGCGACGCCCAATGCACGGCTCGTTGCGATCGCCGATTCGATGCTTGGACGCGACGGGCGGATGGTTGCCGCAATCGAGAAAATCGGCCGCGGTTGCGATTGTTTCGAAGGCGCTCCTTTTAGTCTGGAGTTGCGTTGAATTGCAAGCGCGTCTAGACCGTCTTCAAAGCGAAGCCGAGGCTGGCTCGCGTCCGGACAAAGCGTGAAGCCGAAAAAAGAGGCGACCTTGCCCGCCACCGATACAGATATCGCCAAACTGTCTTTCGAGGATGCGCTCAAGGAACTCGAACAGATAGTGGACAAGCTCGAAAAAGGCACTGTCGGGCTGGAGGAGTCGATTGCAATCTATGCGCGCGGCGAGGCGTTGAAGACACATTGCGATAGGTTGCTAAAAAGCGCTGAGGAGAGAATCGAAAAAATTAGTTTGGCCGCCGACGGCCGCCCGAGCGGAACCGAACCCCTCGACGTGGAATGAATTTTGGATTTTTGTCGGCTGAACCATCGCTCCCGTGCGCGAATTGCGCCGCCGCCGTCGTCCTTTGCCAGTGCCGGGAATGAAATCCAACCGAGGTTTGACCCCATGGTTGATTATGCTGTCGCCACGCCGCCGGTCGTCACGCTCCCCGCGCCGCCGGGAAAGCCTTTCGCGGTCCGCCGCATTTTTTGCATCGGCCAAAATTATAAGGACCACACCAAGGAGATGGGCGGAAACCCCGAGACCGATTTTCCGTTTTTCTTCATGAAACCGGCCGGCGCCATCCTCCAGAATGGCGAAACCATGCCTTACCCCCCGGGTACGAGCGACCTTCAGCATGAGGTCGAGCTTGTCGTGGCGATGAGTATGGGCGGCCGGAACGTTCCACCCGAAAAGGCCAACGATATGGTTTTCGGCTATGCCGTGGGCCTTGATATGACGAAGCGCGATGTCCAGACCGAATTGAGGAAAAAGGGCCGGCCATGGGAGATGGCCAAGGCGTTCGACTGCTCCGCGCCCTGTTCCGCCATTGCGTTAAAGGCCCGCACTGGCGCGATCGCCAAAGGCAAGGTGGAGTGCCGGGTGAACGGGCAGTTGCGGCAAACGGCCGATCTCGACGGGATGATCTGGGGGGTTCCCCAAATCATTCATTATATTTCGCAACAAGTCGAAATCGCGCCGGGCGATCTCATCTTCACCGGCACGCCAGCCGGGGTGGGACCTGTCGTCAAGGGCGACAAGATCGAAGCCTCGATCGCGGGGCTGGCGCCACTGTCGATCGAGATCGAGTGAGTCTGTCCGTCGTGGATCGCGCACTATTCGATATTGCTTCCCAGGTGCGTCTTGACGGCTGACTTTGGCTTGACGTCAAGTTCTTGGATTTGATTCCACGTATTCGATTGCGCGATCATCCGCCGGATCGCGGCGACATTGGCCGCCGCGTCCTTGGCGTCGAGATCGTGCCGCGCCACCTCCTCGGCGGTCGCGAATTTGCCTTCGAGGGCAAGGACAAGAGCGAGATTCTGGCGCACCGGCTTGTCGGCATCGTGCTGTGCCGCGGCTTCCCGCAGCGTCTTTTCGGCTTGCGGCAATTTTTTCGAAAGCGCGTAGGAAAGTCCGAGATTGGACAAAACATGCGGCTGCGCCGGCACGATTTTGAGCGCCGCCGCATAGTAGGCTTGGGCTTGCTCGTGGTCGCCGAGCTGATCGGAGACCGAGCCTTGCGCGGAAAGCACGGACCAATCCGGCCGCTCGGGGGTATGGGCATGAGCCAATACCTCGGCCGCCTCGCGCGACCGCCCGGCATCGGCCAAGGCTTTGCCATAAGCGGATAGGACCTCCGGGTCGCGGGAAAATTTGATCGCCAGCCGTTGCAATACCGCGACGGCCTGCGCATTTTCCATCATGCCGCGCAGGGCCCGCGCGTAATTTAGCGCAATTGCCTTGTCGTCCGGGTTGCGGTTGTGTTGGCGTCCCAATTCCTCCACGCTCCGCCGGTTGTCGGGCTCGGAGCCGCCGATTGAGCCGGTGACGTCCTGCGGGCTGCTGGAGCAGCCGCAGAGACACAGCGCGGCGGCCAGAAACGTTTTCCGCATGACGCCGGCCGCAAGGCGGCCCAGCCAGATTTTTTGCTTGAGAATCACGATGTTTCGTCCATTTCATATCATGAAGTATGCCAAGCGCTTGCGCCGCGCCTTGATTCGCGCCGGTTTTGCCGATCATCGGTTATCAAACCTGAGCATGGCTTACGTGGCTTGCCGCAAGAGGGGCATTTGCGCAAAATTTTGCCGGCCATTGGCATGAGTTCGAGGAGCGCGCCAGGAAACATGGCAGTGTTTTCGCCAGGTCGCAGTGTCCTCCCTAGCCTTTCCGCTTCGGCGATGATGGCCGCGACGCCTGCCATGGCCGGGGAAGCTTTCGACGGCGCGCGGCTCCCCTGGCCGCTCGCCCTGCCCTTCGCCGGGATATTGATGTCGATTGCGCTTGGACCGCTCGTCGTCAGGGAATGGTGGCATATCCATTACGCGAAGGCGGCTTTGTTTTGGGCGATAATGGCGCTTGGAGGCCTTATCGCCGTTGAAGGGTTGTCGGCGGCGGCGGCCGGCTTCGTGCATAGCATGGCATTCGAGTATTTGCCGTTTATTCTCATGCTTTTCGCGCTCTACACCGCGGCTGGAGGCATTACGGTCGAGGGCATGCTCAACGGGTCGGCGCCGGTCAACACGACGATCCTTGCGCTTGGCGCCATGATCGCGAACATTATCGGAACGACCGCCGCCTCGATGATCCTCATCCTGCCGCTCATTCGCGCGAATCGCGCGCGGACATTCAACGCCCATGTGGTGGTCTTCTTCATTTTTCTTGTCTCGAACATTGGCGGAGTGCTGACGCCGCTTGGCAATCCGCCTCTGTTCCTTGGCTTTTTGCGGGGAATCGATTTTTTCTGGAGTGCCCGCAATTTGTGGCCGCAGGCCTTGTTTGCGTCCGTTGTCTTGCTTGCGATATTCTTTCTTGTAGATTCGTATTTTTACCGGCGTGAGGAAAACCTTCCGCGTGCCGAAACGGCTAGCGTCAAACTGCGGGTCAGCGGCCGCGCGAATATCTTGCTCATCGGCATCGCGATCCTCGCCATCGCCGCAAGCGGTTTTTGGCGTCCGGGCATCGGCTTCGAGGTGGTTGGAACAAGGATCGAACTACAAAACCTGATACGCGAGCTCATCATGGTCGTCGTCGGGCTTGCTTCGCTTCGGCTAACCAATCCGGAGGTTCGCGCCGCAAACGGCTTTGAATGGGAGCCAATCAGGGAAGTGGCCTATCTCTTCGCGGGCATTTTCATTTGCATCATTCCGGTGATGGCGATGCTGCACGCCGGCGCCAAGGGTCCGTTTTCCGCCGCGATCAATCTCCTGGCGCGGAATGGCGTGCCAGACAACGCGGTCTATTTCTGGGCGACGGGCATCCTCTCGTCCTTCCTCGACAACGCGCCGACCTATCTTGTGTTTTTTCAGCTCGCCGGCGGCGACCCCGCGGCGCTCATGGGTCCACTCAGTAAGACTTTGACGGCGATTTCGCTCGGCGCGGTGTTCATGGGCGCCAACACCTACATCGGCAATGCGCCGAATTTCATGGTTTACGCCATTGCCCGGCGCGCCGGCGTAAAAATGCCTGGTTTCTTCCCCTATATGGTCTGGTCGGGCGCGATCCTTTTTCCCGTCTTCGCGGCCCTCGCCTGGCTGATGTAGCAAGCTCCCCGCGGGCGACGGCGGGCGTTGACCCATGGGTTGCGGGATAGTTGCTTCGCCGCCGCTCAGGCGCCTCCGCACATATGCTCCGAATCCGGCAGTTTCCAGGTTTGGTGCGTGCGCAGATTGGTGGTGCGGTAGACACGGCCGCGATTGTCGCCCTTGGGACAATGACGCGGGATGGATACGAGACACATCCACGCCCGGTCGCCCGCCTTCGAATGTTCGATCGCAGGCACGGTGTCATAGCTAACCTGATAGCCGCCATTATTAAAGGTCACCGCGCTGCCCGATCCTGGAACGCCCTGAAGACGGGTTTCAATTGATTTGATCGTGGTCCTGACGCACGCGCCGACGCGCATCGGCAAGTGACCGGCGCGCGCCGGCGCGCAGACGGCGAGCGATAGAATGGCGAGAAGGAAGACCTGCTTGCGATGGGACATGGGACGCTCCTCGTTTGAAGGGATTGTTCATCCTACTCCAAATCGGATGGCATGGCCGGGTATGTCCGGCCAATTAGTCCGAACCGTTGGTAAACACTTTTACCTTAACGGCGGTCGCGCTTTACGCGCGGAAAAACCCAATTCAGCGCATGGCGGCGGAGCTTCGCGCCAGCATTGACGGCAAGACCAAGCGCGCGCGCCCGGCCAGGCGAGCGTCGCTTCATCGACATGGCTTTCGGCGAAGGCGGGCATTGCTCAGAAGGCGATCGTGGCGGCGTCAGGCTCAGGCCAGGCGGGAATGCAAGACACCCGGGTTTAGCCAAGCCTAAGGGCACGTCACGGAATTTCGCCATATTTAGCGTCCCCACTATCTGAAACGAAACCAATTCAATGATATGTTTCCGAGGCCCTTGATAATTATGAGAGGTTGTGATGAAGGAGCTCGTGATCCCGAACGTCGAAGATGCCGAGGAGAATGTCTCCGACTATGTTGCGGTGCTTGCTCGGGTGTTAGCCGCATTGGCGAGTGCCAATGGTCCTATTACCATCCTTGAATACACTTGTTGCGTTAAGACGGTTAGCAAAATCGCCGACAGCATGAATGACCCTGCCTTGTCCGCATCGGATGGCCCCGCCTTGCTTGCCGCGATCGTCATGCGTGCCTTGGCGTCCGGCAGGAGCGATCTCGATGGGGCACTTAAGGAACTCAAGGCTGCGTCTAAATCGCTGCCCGATGATGTTCGAAAGGCGGCGCTGGAGACGACTGCGCCAATTGTGGCACTCCAAGGGGATCAGGCTCATGATCTTTATGCACGGGTAGCAAAGGCATTGAACACTCGAGTCGATCCGCGTGTCCTGTCCAATTTCGTGCCCCCGAGGGATCGCAGCTTCCGCAATATTATCAAAGGATTCGTCAAGCAAAGAGACGTAAGGTTGGATAGCATTCTGGGTGTAGCCTATGCCTACGGCCACGCCCAACTGGTGGAAGAAATCTCAAACAAGTTAGCCGAGGGAAGGCCGCAAGATGTAGAAGAGGCACGCAAGATGTGTCAGGGCTTGGTACAACAGATCAGAGCCGACGCCGATGAACTATTCAAACAGCGTGAATCCTTAATTTTACGACGAGAACTCGCTACAAAGGTGTATGATGCAATCTCGTCTACCGTACAACAAGTAAAGCAACGTCTTCAGGCTCTGGAGCGGTGGGTTGAGCTTCAAAAACGAGAGTTCGCGGAAGATATTGAGGATTTCATTGTGAACGCGGGTAACGAAATCGCATTGGGCCTGCAAGATCGAGTTCGAGGCGGTGACTGGTTGAATGAGAGCGTCTGGAAAACTTTCGCCAAGAATCAACACGGGAGAGCGCTACAAGCACGGTATGAGAAACTAAAATGGCGGCATGAACGGCGAGTTGAATTAATCGAGAAGGAGTTGATGCTTTTCCAAAATGAGTTATTGGCGTCGCGTCCTCGTCTGCTTCGAAGTATCGATCAAAAGGAGTTTGTAGAACTCCTGCTGCCTCCGCCATCTAGGGCGCGGATCATGACCTCGATCGATCAAGCGGCAAGTTTTACGATCTTGGCGACCGGCGTGGCTGGTGCGGGATCGCTCGCGATGGTAGCCACCGGATTTGCAACCCTGGCGGCGCCCCTAGCCGTTCCTTTGTCGGCTGCGATTATCGGACCGATGGCCGTCGCTTATCTTTATAAGGCATTTGCCAATCCAGAGGAACGCAAGCAAAAGGAGATTTGCAACAAGCTGCAGGACATTGAAGAAGGCATCAGGAAAGTGTTGCAAGGAGCAAAAGAAACGCAGGCCGCGACGCTTGAGTCCGTCGTGAACGAATTTTACAGCGCCGCTGAATGGTATCTCGTTCCGCTCGTCCACACTTCTCGCCGAGCCGTTGATATTGTTAGCCTGCAAGAGCGCTTGATTGAGCAGTCCGTCGAAAACACGATCGGCTCGTTGGAATCTCTGAGTCTGGTATGAAGTGCTTGTTCCCATGATTTTTCCGCCTGCTGACGGCACGGGGCATTACCAAAGGCGACTCGGGTCTGCCGTGCGTTGAATGGGAATGGATGGCCGCGGCAACCTCTTTCAATATTTGCAGGACGACATCCACGCCCTTAAGCTGAGGAGATCGCGAAGCGATAGTCTCGAAGCACGAGGGCGTTGACGCGACTCGCGAGTTTTCCGCGCGTGTCGCGCAAAGAAACCCATGCATCGCGTGGCGGCGGAAAAGCGCATCTGAACTTTGAACTCAAGGACGCGATCCGATCTCGGCTGTTGCCGAGATCGGCATTTATAATGTCGAAATCGGACTTGTCCGATTTTGACTGGCGCGCCGCCTCCGGCGGTCGCAGGTCCTTGACTTCAAAGTTCAGATACGCAGGGGCTCAGCCGTGCGATGAATGGGAACGTGTGGCCGGAGCGAACTGACAAGATAAAATCCCTCATCGCATGACCCCGCAGTTCCTCTCAATCAGGAGCCGCTCTGGTGGGAAACAGGGCGGCTGAACCGTCCATGGCGCCCGTATCGCTATAAATCATGGGCTCGGCGTTGGAATCGATGAGCCTGCCGTCGATCACCTTTCCCAGCACCACCACATGATCGCCTGCCGGATATTCGCATACCATATGGCATTCGAACCAGGCCAGGGACTGGTGCAGCAGAGGGACCCCGGTGCGGCCCGGCGTCCATTCCGTCGAAGCCAATTTGCTTGCGCTCGCTCGCCCGCCAAAAAGGGCGGCAAGCTCCAACTGGCCCTTCTTCAGCACGTTAACGCTGAACGCTCCGCCCTGCTTCAGTAGCCCGTAGGAGGAATGGCGCGAATTGATGCTCAAGGCCAACAGTAAGGGGTCGTAAGATACCTGCATCACGAAGGCGGCGGCAAAGGCGTTGCGCACTTCCCCATGAGCGACGCCTATTACGTAAACGCCTGTCGTAAGGCTCTTAAACAAAGTTGCAATGGAACCGCTCATTCGTAGCTCCCTATTTCCGGCGCTTCTGTCCATTTTGCTGGCGCAAATTCGCGCCAATCACACCGGCTCCGCACGAGGGGCGCCGCGTCACGAGGGCAGGTGGCCCGGTCCGAAAGCCGTCATGCTGAGGAGCGCGCGCAGCGCGCGTCTCGTAGCACGAGGGCTGTGATTCGCGGGAAAGTTATCTCACTGCGCATGCCATTCATCGCTCGGCGGCGGAGTAGCGTACCTAAACTTTGAACTCAAGGGCGCGCCAAAGGCGCGCCGCCGGCTTGGCCGATTTCGACATCGTAATTGCCGATCTCAGCAACGGCCGAAATCGGACGTGAATAGAGTCCGCTGGCGATGGACGCGGCCCGTCTGTCGATTTTTGCGGATATTGGCATCGTGGCAAAACGGCGTAATCAATTCGCACTTGGGGCGATAATTAAAACGTATCCATCCGGACTATCGCCCAGCGAAATTTTGTGGTCCGGTGGGGGGACTAACATTCCTATCGATATGCGCGAGACATCGTAGCTGTTTTGCTGCAAGAAATTCTGGATTTCTGTTGCTATACTTTGGTCGGCATCGGTTCCGATACTTCTTATGATTACTTTCTTCTTGCTAGGCATTTTTGCCAGCAATTCGCTCCCTAGTTGAGGTGAAAACGCCAGTCTCTGTGGCCCTATATTTACAATGCCAGCGGTTATTCCACCTTGCTGGCCGTAAGAAGTAACGTTCTGGGCGGATTGTTGCGCCGGGATTGATTGGGCATTCCCGGCCGGGAGGAAGGCGGTCGTCGCAGCACCTCCAAGCAGAAGTAGGCCAAAAATAAAGCCTGCCCAGGCGAGCCTTTTATTGATTGTTGGAAACATGATCTGGCCCACGAAACTTAATATTGTAAGTGCTAGCCCGGCTATTCCAAGTGCTCGATTTATCATAAGAAATTTTCCCAGTTGAGAATCGCTGAACCTAAACTAAGGTCCCGAACCGTGAGTTGTGAGGACGGTGATAAGCTTTTTGTGGATAAACGGTCATCACGAGCACCCGGTGGTCGCGCCGCAGGTGTCGCACTTCAAGCACGTCCCATTGCGCACCAGGGTAAAATTCCCGCACTCGCCGCAGGCTTCGCCCGTAAAACCTTGCAGCCGCGCCTGGCTGCGCTTTTCGGTGACGGTCGCCCGCTCGGCGGGAGTCGTCCGCTCTAGTCCACCGAGTTCCGCTTCGACTTCCCGCTCAACTTCGCCCTTGAGCGCGGTGGCGGGTTGCGGCCCGCGGCCCTGGACCAGCATCAGTTTGTCGGCCTTGGAGCGGACAAAACCGCGCGACACGAATTTCGTGGTTCCCGTTGACCCCGCGCCTTGCGGCGGACGGCTTTGGTCCTCCCCTGTTCCCAGCACGTCGGGGCCGATGTCGGAAGGGTCGATATGGGCGAGATCGTTGCGGCCGAGATAAGAGATCGCAAGCTCGCGAAAAATATAGTCGAGGATCGAGGTCGCGTTCTTGATCGCGTCATTGCCTTGCACGAGCCCCGCCGGTTCAAAACGCGTAAACGTGAAGGCGTCAACATATTCTTCCAATGGCACGCCATATTGCAGGCCAACCGAAATTGCGATGGCGAAGTTGTTCATGAGCGAGCGGAAGGCCGCGCCTTCCTTGTGCATGTCGATAAAAATTTCGCCGAGCCGCCCATCCCCATATTCGCCGGTGCGCAAATAGACCTTGTGGCCGCCGACGGCCGCCTTTTGCGTATAGCCCTTGCGGCGGTCGGGAAGACGCTCGCGCTCCCTTATCCGCTCGATCCGCTCGACAATTTTCTCGACGATCCTTTCGGCGACCGCCATTGCCCGCGCCGGGGCGTTGGAGCCGATCAGCCCCTCGATCGCGTCCTCCGCCTCGCCGTCGTCATCGGCGATGAGTTGGCTGTGCAAGGGCTGCGACAATTTCGAGCCATCGCGGTAAAGCGCATTGGCCTTGAGCCCAAGCCGCCAGGAAAGCATATAGGCCGCCTTGCAATCCTCGATCGTCGCCTCGTTTGGCATGTTGATCGTCTTCGAGATCGCGCCGGAGATGAAAGGCTGCGCCGCCGCCATCATGCGGATGTGGCTTTCGACGAAAAGGAAGCGTTTGCCGGTGCGGCCGCAGGGGTTGGCGCAATCGAACACGGCGTAATGCTCCGGCTTCAAATGCGGCGCGCCTTCAAGCGTCATGGCGCCGCAGACGAAAATATTGGCGGCGTCGATTTCCGCGCGGGTGAACCCTAAAAAGTTCAAGAGATCGAAGTTTTGATCCTCCAGCTTTTCGGCCGGAATTTTGAGCGCGCCGGTCAAAAACTCCGCGCCAAGAGTCCATTTGTTGAAGACGAATTTGATGTCGAAGGCGCCAGCCAGCGTCGCCTCCAATTCGGTGAGCTTTTCCGCCGTAAAACCTTTCGTGGCAAGGCTCTCGTGATTGATCGCCGGCGCATTGCGCAACGAGCCATGGCCGGTCGCATAGGTCACGATCTCGTCGATCTCGGTTGCCGAATAGGCGAGCGCGCGCAAGCCCTCGGGAACGGCGCGATTGATGATCTTGAAGTAGCCGCCGCCGGCGAGTTTCTTGAATTTGACAAGCGCGAAATCAGGCTCGATGCCCGTCGTGTCGCAATCCATCACGAGGCCGATGGTGCCGGTCGGGGCGACGACGCTCACCTGCGCGTTGCGATAGCCATGGTTTTCGCCGAGTGTGACGGCACGCGCCCAGGCGGCACGGGCATGTTCGCCAAGCGCCTTGTTGGGCAAATTTGAGACATCGGATATATCCGATGTCTTGGATAGCGCCGCGTGGTCGAGCGGGACCGGCGCGATCGATAACGCTTCATAACCGGAGGCCTCGCCATTTGCCGCCCGCGCGTGGTTGCGCATCACGCGCAGCATCGGGGCGGAATTCTCCTTGTATCCCTCGAAGGCGCCGAGCTCGCCCGCCATCTCCGCCGATGTGGCATAGGCAACGCCGGTCATGATCGCCGCCAGCGCGCCGCAAATCGCGCGGGCCTCATTGCTGTCGTAAGGGATGCCGGAAGACATCAACAGCCCGCCAATATTGGCGTAGCCAAGGCCGAGCGTGCGATAATCATAAGAAAGCCTGGCGATTTCCTTCGCCGGAAATTGCGCCATCATGACCGAGATTTCGAGCACGATTGTCCACAGCCGCACCGCGTGCTCGTAGGACTCAATATCGAATTCCCCCGTCGCCGCGTCGCGGAACTGAATGAGGTTAAGCGAGGCAAGATTGCACGCCGTATCGTCGAGGAACATATATTCCGAGCACGGATTGGAGGCGCGGATCGGGCCTGCCGCCGGGCAGGTGTGCCAATCGTTGATCGTCGTGTGGTATTGCAGGCCGGGGTCGGCGGAGGCCCAAGCGGCGCGGCCGATCTTGTCCCAGAGATCGCGGGCCTTCATCGTCTTATGCGGCTTGCCGTCGATGCGCCGGGTCAAGGTCCAATCGCGATTCTCCTCGACCGCGCGTAAAAATTCGTCGCTCACCCGCACGGAATTGTTCGAGTTCTGGCCGGAGACGGTGAGATAGGCCTCCGAATCCCAATCGGCTGTAAAAGCTTCGAAATCGATGGTTGTGTGGCCCTGCCGCCCCAACTGGATGGTTTTCTTGATCAAGGAGTCGGGGACGAAGGCGCGCCGAGCGAGCTTGATTTCTTTCTTTAGCGCGGGGTTTTTTTCCGGATCGAAACAATCATCGCCCTGACCCTCGCAATTGACGCAGGCGCGAAGAATAGCCTTGACCGCCTTTTGCAAAATTCTCGAGCCGGTGACGAGCGCGGCGACTTTCCGTTCCTCCTTCACCTTCCATTCGATAAAGTCCTCGATGTCGGGGTGATCGGCATCGACGATGACCATCTTGGCGGCCCGCCGTGTGGTGCCGCCGGATTTGATCGCGCCCGCCGCGCGATCGCCGATTTTTAAGAACGACATCAGGCCGGACGATTTGCCGCCGCCGGAAAGCTTTTCGTTCTCGCCGCGCAATTTGGAAAAATTCGAGCCCGTGCCGGAGCCATATTTGAAGAGCCTGGCTTCGCGCACCCAAAGATCCATGATCCCGCCCTCGTTGACGAGGTCGTCGGCGACCGACTGGATGAAACAGGCATGCGGTTGCGGATGCTCGTAGGCCGACTTCGACTTGACGAGTTTCTTGGTCTCGTGGTCGACATAGTAATGGCCCTGGCTTGGCCCATCGACGCCATAGGCCCAATGGAGCCCGGTATTGAACCACTGCGGCGAATTCGGCGCCGCCATCTGACGCGCCAGCATGAAGCGCAATTCGTCGAAGAAGGCGGAGGCATCCGCTTCCCTGTCGAAAAATTTGCCCTTCCAGCCCCAATAGGTCCAGGCGCCGGCAAGACGGTCGAAGACTTCCGCCGCCGAGGTCTCGCCCTTGTCGCGCATGGTTTTTGGCAACGCCGCGAGCGCTTCGTCGTCCGCGACGGAGCGCCAAAGGAAAGCGGGAACCGCGGCTTCCGGCACGCGCTTCAAAAGGGCGGGCACCCCTGCCCTGCGGAAATATTTTTGGGCAAGCACATCCGCCGCGACCTGGCTCCAGGCCGCGGGAACCTCGATGTCGCCTTGCGCGAAAACGATCGAGCCGTCGGGATTGCGGATTTCGCTTTTAGTTGTCCTAAACGCGATTTCCGCGTAGGGGGAGTTTTCAGGCTTGGTGTAACGCCGCTCGATTCGCATTGGTCCGATCCCGTCTTCTCAGTTCTAATTTGATGGACAGAGACAATGAATTAGCGCTATCGTAGAGTCACTCACGCTGGGCGCATATCCACTACTATATATGGTAGCTGTTAACAATTATAAAACTAGATAGAGCGTTTGGCGCGGGCTCAAGGCACGCTGGCGTGCGCTTCTCGATGCCACCCTTAAGCGGCATGGATAAGCGCGGCTCCGCGTGGTCATAAACGCCCAGATTATGGGCCGGATCGTTCCCGCAACGCCGAAGGCAGAACAACCACATGAAATGGTTCTATCGGATTTTTACCTGGTGGCATGGTCAGACCCTGAGTACGGCGCTGCACACTTTGCTCTTCGGCAAATTCGTGGGAAAAGACGAATTCGGCAACCGTTATTTCCGCAGGCGGAAAATCGACAAGGCGCTTGGCATCGAGCGGCGCTGGGTGATCTACGCGGGAGATAGCGAGGGCTCGATGACCCCGCCTGGCTGGTATGGCTGGCTGCATCACACGGTCGATATTCCGCCAACCCAAGAAGAATACACGCCTCGCGCTTGGCAATTGCCGCATCTGCCGGATATGACGGGCACGCCGCAAGCCTGGCGTCCTCCGGGCTCGACCTTGGCCGCCAATGCGCGGCCTCCGGCGACTGGCGATTACGAAGCCTGGACGCCGGAGGGCTGAGAGTGGAGCTCGACGGATGGGTGTCGACGTCCACGTCTATGAGGCGCGCATCGTCTGGACAGGCAACCGCGGGCAAGGCACTTCGGCTTATGCGGCCTATGGCCGCGACCATGTGGCGCGCGCGGCGGGAAAACCAGATCTCCCGATGTCCGCGGACCAGGCGTTTCTGGGCGACCCCGCGAGGCACAATCCGGAGGACTTGCTTGTCGCGGCGATTTCCTCATGCCACATGCTTTGGTATCTGCATCTTTGCGCCAATGCCGGGATTATCGTTCGGGACTACGAAGATCGCCCATCCGGCCGCTTGATCGAATCGCAGGAAAGCGGGGGATATTTCGAGTCCGTCCTTTTGCGGCCACAGGTGACGCTTGAGTCTGGCGACATTCGAGAGGCGCTGCACCTCCACCAGGACGCCCATAAGAAATGCTTCATCGCCAATTCCGTCAATTTCCCGGTCCTGCTTGAGCCCGCGATCCAACTCGCCTCGAAGGCATAGGCCCTTTGGCCAGGCTTCAAACCCGCGGCCATGCCATTCATGTCTAAGATTATGAATCGTGTGCCTCTTTTGAATCGTGCGCCGCTTTCGCGATCTTTTATGCCGCCGGGTTTCTTCGTCTCCCCGGTCCCGCACCGCGACTGCAACGGAAAGCGAGCTTTTCGACAACGCTGAATCCACGGGCGCCGCCGAACTCCAGAAGCGAACGATTCGTTTTCATTTAGGGTTTGACAATAGCGATGGGTTGGTTCTTGTCTTGCCCTGAGTGGCGGGTGCCGTGGGACGAATGGCCGCCTTTGCGGCCGGCTTCCGAAGCGAGTTGGCGGTTTTGCGAAAAACTGCGCTTTTCATCGGGAACGCTGCGACCCCCCTTGCGCGCGATTTCGCGGAGTTTCTCCACATCCATGGCCGCAAAGCCGCGACTCGAGGGGTTAACGTTCTTTCGCATGGTCCTACCTCTGGTCATGTTATGGCCCGCTAACCGTTAAGTTAGTCAACGGTTCCATATCTTCCAACGCCAACCCAAAATGGTCGCGCGCGGATTGCCCGGCAAGGACATCGAAACCCCAATTCTGGCTCCACGCGCGGGCGAGACAAAAGTGGCACAGGCAGCGGTGCCGGCCATTTACCGGGCTCGCGATGCCACCAGAACATGAATTCCGACAAAAAAAAGCCCCAGCGGTGATGCCAGGGCCCGTGCAACAAATTTGTGCCGCCTTCAGGCTGGGTGAAGGTTACCCGCCGCGGACTTGCCGGTTCGTTTGTCGGCAATGACTTCGTAGGCGATTTTCTGGCCTTCCTGCAGATTGCGCAATCCTGATTGTTCCACGGCGCTGATGTGGACGAACACGTCCTTGCCGCCGTCGTCTGGCTGTATGAAGCCGTATCCCTTGTCCGGATTAAACCACTTCACGGTTCCCGTAGTCATAGAAGCTATCCTTAGAGTCGTAGAGAAGAGTGGCGCCCATCCATGGAACGCCGATGTTGCATCGATGTTTTGAGGAGGAGGTCGTCAGCAGACGCAAAAATGCGAGGCCAAGCCGTCGGCAAAAACACGACACGATGCAATGTATGTTCAATCGATGCGCAAAACAAGGGGGTGTTATTGGTTTTTAGCGTGGGTTCCGGCAAAGCCGAACAGCTTCGCCAGACGAACCCGCGCTTGCCGACGGCGCCGAACCTGCTTTCTGGCCAAATTTTGCTCAAAGCCTCTTGATCCGCGCAAGGGTAAACAGCCCAAAAGGCGGCAGCTTGCGGCGTTCCACGAGACGGACGGAAGCCGTGGAATCGATCCAGTCGCCGATGATCGGCCACCCGAATTCCGGTTGCCAGCCGAGCTCGGCGCTGGATTTAGCGAGGGCGGACTCGATCCAGGCCATCGGGCCTTTGCCGCTGGCGACATGATTGACGAGGATGATCTCGCCGCCGGGCTTCACGACGCGGGCCAGTTCATAAAGACACGCCCGCGGATCTGGCACGACCGTCAAAACGTAAGGCGCGACCACCGCATCGAAATGGGCATCCGGGAAAGCAAGGTGCGCCGCGTCCATGACCAGGAGGGCCTCGACATTGCCTAAAGCCTTGGCGCGGACTCGCCTTTGGGCGCGCCGCAGCATCGGCTCGGAAAGATCGATCCCCGTCAATCTCGTCCGCCGGTCGAACATGGGCAATTCGAGGCCGGTGCCGGCGCCCACATCGAGCACATGGCCGCCAACGCCGTCGGCCGCCGCCGCCGCGGCTTTGCGTCCCGGCCGCAGCACGAGTCCCCAGACGAGATCGTAAACCGGCGCCCAGCGAGCGTAGGATTTCTTGACATGCTTATTGCCGAGAACGGCGAGAGCGCCCGCGCGTTCTGGCCCGGCGTCCAAGCCATGGGTGGCAAGGATTTCCTCTTGCACGAGCGTTCACCTCTACGTTTCGCCCTCGCGATTTCCATTTCATGGCCGCAAGCTTTGGTCAACTTGTTCTTGAGCGCCCACTCCCGCGCGGGATGCCGGACAATTTCCGTTTATGGAGGCAACGGCTCAGCCAGTGCGTAATTATTTTCGGCGACCGCCGGACAAGCCGGTTCCGCCGAAACGATGAAGGCACCGCCTAAAACGCGCGCGCGTGGCCGGTCCGACGCATAAAATACGCAGGCTTGGCCAGGCGAGACGGCATCCTCGGCGGCGGCGAATTCGACGGCGGCCTCGAACTGACCGATGCTAAGGCGGGCCTGAACCGGAGGCCGGGACGAGCGGATCTGCACATAAAGGTCCTTTCTATTGGAGGGACCGTCGAGCGAGCCGGGCCCGATCCAGTTGAGTGCGCCCAAGCGGACCCTGCGGGTCGCCAACGCCTCGCGCGGCCCAACGATGACGCGCGCCCGCGCGGCGTCCAGCTTGACGACAAAGAGCGGCGCGCCGGCGCCGGAGCCGCCAAGTCGAAGGCCGCGCCTTTGGCCGACCGTGTAATGGATGATGCCCGGGTGGCGTCCGAGCACCCGGCCGTCGATATGCACAATGTCGCCCGGAGCCGCCGCGCCAGGCGTCAAGCGTTCGATGAGATCGCTGTATCTGCCGGTTGGAACGAAACAAATATCTTGGCTGTCGGCTTTATCGGCGACCGGCAGGCCGAACCTTCGGGCAAGCGCGCGGACTTCCGCCTTTTCCATATCACCGAGAGGAAATCGCAAAAGTTGAAGCTGCGCCTTGGTCGTCGCGAATAGGAAATAACTCTGATCGCGAGAAAGATCATGGGCGCGATAGAGCGCGCGATGGCCAGCGGCGTCGAGCCGGGACGACACGTAATGGCCGGTCGCCAAGGCAGCGGCGCCGAGGTCTTGCGCAGTTTCCAAAAGATCGGCGAATTTGATTTCGCTATTGCAGGCAACGCACGGTATCGGAGTTTGCCCCGCCGCATAACTTTGCGCGAACGGCGAGATGACCTTGCGCTTGAACCTCTCCTCGTAGTCCAGCACATAATGCGGGATGCCGAGGCGGGCGGCGGTAAGACGCGCGTCATGAATGTCCTGTCCGGCGCAACAGGACCCCTTGCGGTGAACCGCCGCGCCGTGGTCGTAAAGCTGCAGCGTCACGCCGATGACATCGTAGCCCTGCTCCGTGAGCAATGCGGCAACGACCGAGGAGTCAACCCCGCCCGACATCGCGACGACCACGCGGGTTTGCGCCGCGGGCCTATTGAAACCGAGACTATTGGGATCATCGATCCCTCCCGGCGCGGGGTTTTCGTTCATGGCCATCGCCCATCGCTCGATCAATTGACCTGCCGATGTCCATTTGCCGTGTACGGTACACGGGTTGAAGGCAAGTACCTCAGCTGACAAGTCGCCGCGCGACCCTCAGCGGCAAATCCGCCGGGCACAAGCGCGAACCATGGCGCTTACTCCGTCGCCACGGGCGCGTACCTGCATTGCGCAGCATCCGCATTTAATACTTCCGCTATCCCAAATGCAAATCTGCGTAGCGACTCAGCTTGAATTTCTGCAATTGGCGGGATGCGGGACCTACGAGCGCGTTTCCAAGGCAGCCGCGACACGTTCAACGGCTTGCAGCACACGCCCCCATCCAGGACTCATCGCATCAAAAGCAGCCTGATTTGCCGGCAGTCTGAAGCCTGCATGGACCATCTTGAGCCGCGTTCCCGCCGCAACAGGTACGACGGTCCATGTGACGGTGGTATCGAGCCGTGAGCCATATTTGACGTTCTCGCCGGAACCACCCTTCCAGCTATAAACGAGGCGGCGGTTCTCTATGAGCTCCAAAACTTCGCAATGTACGACGCCATCCCAATCACCCATTGGCGTTGTTCTGAAGTTGAATTTCTTACCAACGACAGCCTCAAAGTCATTTGGCATCAACCACTGACCGATCAGGTCCGCCGTGGTCAAAGTCTTCCACACCACTTCGGGGGCATGAGGCAGTACAGCTTCAACGATGATGTCTCTGATCTCGGCGGCAAGGGTCATAAGTCAATCTCCTTTAACACCATTTCCAATTTCGCAAACCGCTCGCGCCAGAACTCACCGTAGAGGGAGAGCCAATCGACCATCGGAGCTAAGCCGCGAGGGTTCGCATGATAGTAAACGTGCTTAGCTTCGCGCCGTTCGAAAACCAGCTTGGCTTCCCGGAGCGCCCGAAGGTGCTGCGAGACCGCTGGCTGGGAAACCGTGGCGTTCCGCGCCAATGCTCCCGCCGTAACTTCCCCAGCCACTACGATATGTTCGAACACTGCCCGCCGCGTGGGATCGGCGAGCGTTCGCATGACATTCGTCATGTCCAAGCCGGTGCGCATGGCGGACATATAAGTAATTGCTTATATAATATCAAGCGCCGGGCTTAGGTCCGCAATTCGCTGCGGGGTGAAGTTCAAACGGAGACGCCACCCAACGGTTGGCGTGCCGCCAGCCGGAGCCACGCGACAGGCCCTTTCCTTAACGTCATGCAAAGAAAGCGTCTCAAATAGAGACATAAGGCATAAAACATCCCGGTCGCGCCAAATATTAAAAGGCTTTGCAGGGAATTTCATTAGCAAAAGCGCAGCTTGGGTTTAGGCAAATCTTAAAACACCTCGCCTATTTTGTCCGCCAACAAGTCAGTCTAGTAGGTGAGTTTCGAACATGGCCGAACCAAACCGTCTGCGGGCGAAATATGTCATCGGGCCCGACGGCAGCCCCTTGACCGTCGCGGATCTGCCACCCTCGACGACCAAGCGCTGGGTGATCCGGCGCAAAGCGGAAGTCGTCGCGGCGGTGCGGGGCGGCCTTTTGTCGCTGGACGATGCGTGCAGCCGCTATACATTGACGGTCGATGAATTTCTGTCCTGGCAATTGTCGATCGACCAACATGGGCTGGCCGGGCTGCGCACGACCCGCATCCAGCAATATCGCAACTGATCGCGGCGCGGTCTGCCTTCCGCCCGGCGGTGGCGCGAATGCAAGTTCCGGCAGCAATGCCCGCCCGGCCCCAATGCGCAAGTTCAATAATGATCCGGGACGCGTTCCGCCTCCTCGTCCGGCAACTTGTGGCGCGCGATGAGCGGCACCTGGGCGATCGAGAAAAGAACAATAAGAATAAAAATTCCTGGGAACTTGAAGGCGACCCAGACATCGTTCGATTGCGTGCGCCAAACGATCTCGTTTGAGAGCGCAAGCGCGAAAAAGAAACCACCCCACCGCAAGGTGAGGAGCCGCCAGCCGCGCTCCGTCAAGGCCATGGCATGATCGAAAATGATCGGCAGCACCGGCTTGTTCAGCGCGAGGCCGCCGATGAGCGCTACCCCGAAGCTTGCATAGAGCACGGTCGGCTTCATCTTGATGAAAATGGCATCCTGCAAATAAAGCGTGAGCCCGCCGAAAACGAGCACGAGAGCCGCGGTCATGAGCGGCACGGCCGGGAGCCGCCGCGTCGAAACATAGGAGACAGCGAGGGCCACCGCGACCGCCGCCATCGAGACGAGGGTTGCGGTGAAGAGCCCGGCGTTTGGGCCGCTCAGGATCGGCGGCGGCAGGAAAGGCGCGACGGCGGGCGCGAAAAGTTTTGGCCGCGCATTGGCAAAAAAGAACAAGATCAACGGCCCCATTTCGACGCCGAATTTCAGCCATGGCGAACCCCGCCCGCCTCGCTTCGGCACAGCGGCGCCGGGCTGAATTGCGTTCATTCCGTTTGACCTTTCTGGTTCTTTCGCCGCGCGGCTTAGCACAAATGTTACACTTCCACGCCGGCGATAGCGCGGGCAAAATCGTGCGCCTCGAAAGCCTCGAGGTCGCCCACGCCTTCGCCAACTCCTATAAAATGCACCGGAAGCTTGAATTTTTCGGCGATCGCAACGAGGATGCCGCCGCGCGCGGTTCCGTCGAGCTTGGTCATGACAAGACCGGTAACGCCGGCGACGCGCCGGAAAATCTCGACCTGGTTGATCGCGTTTTGGCCGACCGTCGCGTCGAGGACGAGAAGCACGGCGTGCGGCGCGCCGGGATCGACCTTTTTCATGACGCGGATGATTTTTTTAAGTTCGCCCATTAATTCGGCGCGGTTTTGCAGCCGCCCGGCGGTGTCCATCAGCGTCACGTCCGCGCCGCGGTCCCGCGCGGCCGAAATCGCATCGAATGCCACCGCCGAGGCATCAGCGCCTTGTTCGTGCGCGATGACCGGACACCCCACCCGCTCGCCCCAGATGCGCAATTGCTCGATCGCGGCGGCGCGGAACGTGTCGCCAGCGGCGAGCAGAACGCTATGGCCATTGCTTGCAAAGCGCGCCGCGAGCTTGCCGATTGTCGTTGTTTTGCCCGATCCGTTCACCCCGGCCACGAGAATGACGAAAGGTTTTTTGGCCCTATCGATCTCCAGCGGCTGGGCATAAGGGGCTAGCGCGCGCTCGATTTCCGCGGCGAGCACCGCTTTGACCTCTTCGACGCCGACATTTTTATCATAGCGGCCGTGGCCGATCGCTTTCGCGATCCTCGCCGCCATCGCGACGCCGAGATCTGCGCGGATCAGCACGTCCTCCAAATCGTCGAGCATCGAAGCGTCGAGCTTGCGCTTGCTGAGGATCGAGGCAAAACCTTCCCCGATCGAGCCGGACGAGCGCGACAGGCCATCGCGCAGCCGCGTAAACCAGCTCCGCTTTGGTTCGGCGAGCGGCGGAGCTACCGGAGTTTTTTTTTCGCGCGCAGGGAAGTCTGGCTCGAAAACTTCGTCTTGCCCGAGAGTAGAGATGTCAGGCTCCAAAGCCTCATCTTCCGCGGCAACCTCGGGAAGAAATGGCGCGGAATGAGCGGGCGCTTCCTCGTCGCCGCCAGGCGCTACGTCAGGCGGAGTTGCGGTCTCGGCCTCCGCTGGCGGCGTTTGCCGCCGCAGGGCCCGGATCGCATTGCTCAGGATCCCCCAGCTACCGCCGCCCAGAAGGAACGCGGCGGCGAGTTCGATTGCCCGCTCCTGCTGCAGCGCAAATTCGATCACTTGGCTCCACATGAACTGGCGCTCCCACAAGCTTAACGGCGCTCTTGGATTTTACGTCAACACTATATAGTACCCCGCCTCGGAGCATGAGCCGCTGAGCTTGAAACTGAGCCAACCCCAACCAACCGGGCCGTTTTTTTTCAAAACCTTGCGGCCGGCGGCGCTCGAAAGCCTGGTATCGACCTATATGCCAGCAGCAGGAAAGGAGGGCGAATTTCGCAAAATTGGCAAGCTACCCTTGGGAGATGGAAGTAACGACCCCCGGCGTCACTCTCAACATCAGCGCGCGACTTTCGATTGTCCCGAAAGTCGCCCTGTCCGTGCCGGAAAGCCAGATCTGCCCGCCCAGGGTTTCGAGCGCTTCAAAGAGCGCGTCGCGCCGGAGGGGATCGAAATGGGCGGCGATCTCATCGAGGAGGACGAGCGGCGCGAGCCCGCTCATCGTTGCCGCGAGCCTTGCGTGCGCCAGTACCAATCCGGCGAGGAGCGCCTTTTGTTCACCCGTCGAGGCCTGCGCCGCTGGGATTTGTTTTGGGCCGTGGCGGACGCAAAGATCGCTCGCCTGCGGCCCGGTCAGGGTGCGCCCGGCTGCCGCGTCGCGGGATCGGTTCGCATGCAAAATTCCGCGATAAATATCTTCGGCTTTTAACGCGGGCCAGGTTCCCAGCAGGCGCTCGACATCGCCTTCTAAGGCGACATCCGCCCACGGGAACGGCGACGTTTTGTCGCGCGCCTCGGCAATCAAAGCCGAAAGCCGCGATATAGTCTCGAACCGCGCGGCGGCAACCGCGATGGCGAGTTCGGCCGCTTCCCGCTCGATCGCGTCGAGCCAGCCGCGGTCGGCCCCGGGGCCCTCTTCCAGCAAACGGTTGCGGCTGCGCAACGCCCGTTCGAGCGAGGCCACGCGGGTCCCGTGATCGGCATCGACGGCGAGCACGAGCCGGTCGAGAAACCGCCGCCGGTCTTTCGCCTGGCCAATGAAAAGCCCGTCCATCGCGGGGGCCAGCCATAGCACGCGGACATGATTGGAAAAGCCGCGCATGGATCTGGCTGGCTCGCGGTCGATCCGGTATTTGCGCAGCGGTGGCGCGTCCCTCTGCGGCTCGATCCCGGTCCCAAGCTGCACGACGCCGTTTTGCGTTTCGAGTTCGACCGAGATGGCAAAGCCGCCCCCGCCGTTGCTTCGCGCGCAATCTTTCAATTCCGCCCGGCGCAGGCCGCGTCCAGGCGCGAGCAGCGAAAGAGCCTCGAGAAGATTGGTTTTCCCCGCGCCATTGTCTCCGGTGAGCACAACGAGGCGCGCATCAACCGCAAGATCGAGCGCGGCATACGAGCGAAAATCGGCAAGCGCGAGCCGTCGCACGGCTACTCTCGCGAAGGCCGCGGCCGTGCGGGGTGCATGCACCTCGAAAGAGGTTTCGCTCATTGCCGGAAAACGCCCCTCGAAACTGCGCAAATTGTCCATTTTTGACCCGAAGTCCAGCAATTACGCCGCTCACGTCTGTAACGTAGAGTCCGAAACTCTTGGCAATTGCACCAAATGTTTCACGCCAAACAATTTGGTTCTTTTATCGCGGCACCACCGTCAAGAGGCAAGCCGTCGTTCGCATTGAGGCCACGCCGTCGATGACGACGATCGCCAGCCGTTGACTGCACAACAGGCGCCCGCTGGGTTCATGGCTTTCTTAAGCGGCCGGCCGCTCCCGCCGCGCGTTTGGCGTTCGCGCGGAGCGGCCTTCCGAATGGGCAACGCGCGGCCGCAACGAAGCCGCCGACCAAAATTCAAAATGACGGTTCCTCCCGATCGCTTGCCTTGCGCCGACGCCCGCGGGCGGGCAACCAGGTGAGATCCCAAGAGCACCGGTTTGGCCTTGTTGGGCGAGCGGAACGCAAGTAAAATGAGGCTGAAACCGGCGATCTGGGAAATAATACCAGAATAATTGAGGAGGCGTATTTTATGCGGAGCGACAACCGCAGCCGCGCCGCATTGGCGCGGGGTTTTTTTATGGTCCTCTTCGCCAAGCTGGCGGTGGGGCTGGGCTCCGAATAGGGCAGGGAATTGATTCAATGCTGAAAAAGCAGGAGGCCAACCTCGATTCTTAAGTGTCTGACTGACAAGCTGAGGGCTCGTGGGGAATCAAAATTGCCTGCGAAGTCCGGCGATCCAGGGGTAGAGCCGCGCCGCACAATCGCTTGTTTGTCGAAGCGGTTCCGTGGACTGCTCGCGCGCGCAAATCCGTGCATAAGTCTCGTAAGTACAAACACAGAATTTGATTCATTCTGGGGCACCGTTTAGGCGTTCGCCCATGGGAAAAAACCTCTCGCCGCCGCCAACCGGGGGCGCCGAACCGGTCAATCTGCGCGACGCGCTCGAAGAACGCTACCTCGCCTATGCCCTCTCGACCATCATGGGGCGCGCCCTGCCCGACGCCCGCGACGGGCTCAAACCCGTGCACCGGCGCATCCTCTACGGCATGCATATTTTGCGACTCGATCCAGGCGCCGCCTTCAAGAAATGCGCGAAAATCGTCGGCGACGTGATGGGCTCATTCCACCCGCATGGCGATCAGGCGATCTACGACGCTCTCGTCCGCCTCGCGCAGGATTTTTCCTCGCGCTATCCGCTCATCGATGGGCAAGGCAATTTCGGCAATATCGACGGCGATGGCGCCGCCGCCTATCGCTACACCGAAGCGCGGATGACCGGTGTCGCTGGGCTCCTCCTCGAAGGCATCGACGAGGACGCGGTCGAGTTCCGCGAGAATTATGCGGGCGACCAGAAAGAGCCAATTGTCCTGCCCGCCGGGCTGCCAAACCTGCTTGCCAACGGCGCGCAAGGCATCGCGGTTGGCATGGCAACGTCGATCCCGCCGCACAACCTCGCCGAACTCTGCGACGCGGCCCTCTATCTCATCGCGCACAAGGATGCCACGACCGCGCAATTGCTAGGTTTCGCGCCTGGGCCGGATTTCCCAACCGGCGGAATCCTTGTCGAATCTGGGCCAGCGATCGCCGAGGCGTACGAGAGCGGGCGGGGCTCGTTCCGGCTGCGGGCGCGCTGGTCGAAGGAAGAGGGAAGCCGCGGCGCGTGGGCCGCCGTCGTCACCGAAATTCCCTACATGGTGCAGAAGTCGAAGCTCATCGAAAAGATCGCCGAGCTTTTGGCCGACAAGAAACTACCGGCGGTCGCCGACGTCCGCGACGAATCCGCCGAGGATGTCCGCGTCGTCATCGAACCCCGCGCGCGCACGATCGATCCCGAAATGATGATGGAGCAGCTCTTCAAGCTGACCGAGCTGGAGAGCCGTTTTCCGCTGAACATGAACCTGCTCGCCAATGGCGTCGTGCCCCGCGTGGTCTCCTTCAAGGAGGCCTTGCGACAGTGGCTCGACCATCGCCGCGAGGTTCTTCGAGCCCGCGCGCGGCACCGGCAGGCGGGGATCGCGCACCGGCTCGAACTCGTCGCCGGAATGCTCGTCGTCTTTTTGAACCTCGACGCCGCGATCAGGATCATTCGCGAGGCCGACGATCCAAAGCAAGAGCTGCAGACGATGTTCGAACTTTCCGGCGTGCAAGCGACTTACATTCTCGACACCAGGCTACGCGGCTTGCGCCGGCTTGAAGAATTGCAGCTGCGCCGCGAAAGCGACGATCTTGCGAAGGAAAAGCGCGAGATCGAGGATTTGCTTGCCAGCGAGCCCAAGCAATGGGGGACGGTCGCCGCGCAAATTCGCGAGCTAAAGAAGAAATACGGTCCCGAAACAAAGATCGGCCGCCGCCGCACGAGTTTTGGCCAAGCGCCCGATATCGCCGATGCCGATGTCATGGAAGCGATGATCGAGCGCGAGCCGGTGACGATCGTGGTTTCCGAGAAAGGCTGGATCAGGGCGCTCAAGGGCCATGTCACGGATTTGGCGGGGGTGCAGTTCAAAGGCGGCGATGGATTGGCCGTGTCGTTTTTCGCCGAGACCACATCGAAAATCCTCGTGCTTGCCAGCGATGGAAGGATTTTTACGCTCGACGCAGCGAAATTGCCGGGCGGGCGCGGCCAGGGCGAACCCATCCGTTTGATGGCCGATATTGAGGAAAGCGAGACGATCAAAGCCGTGTTTCCCTACGCGCCAGGAAGCAAGATGCTGGTCGCGGCGAGCGATGGCCGCGGGTTCGTAGCCAGCCAGGACGAGATGGTTGGCGGTACACGTAAGGGCAAACTGCTGCTTACCGTTGGAAAGCCGGCGACCGCCGCGCTCGTCGTTCCCGCCGATGGCGATCATGTGGCGGCGATTGGCGAGAACCGCAAGCTTCTGATTTTCCCTCTCGCACAACTGCCCGAAATGCCGCGCGGCAAGGGCGTGCGTCTGCAAAAATACAGGGATGGCGGGATTTCCGATGCGAAGGTGTTCCGTCTTGCCGAAGGGCTGAACTGGACCGACACGGCCGGACGCAGTTTCTGCCTCGCCGCGGCAGAACTTGCCGAGTGGATCGGTAATCGAGCAGACGCGGGGCGCCTGGTGCCGCGAGGATTTCCAAGAAGCAACACGTTCGGATGAATGCTGCTAAACGATCAATCCCGCAAACAAGACCGTGGTCATGAAGTTGGATTCTATCGCGTTTCGCAAAGAAGAAAATGTGTAATATTCCTTGACAAATTACATGCCGATCTCCATGGTTTGGCGTATGTGTCAACGAGACGCGCTTACATCTGGTTGCGAGCACACCGCAAATTACCGAAGAAATCCTTCCTCGACGCAATAGCGATGACGAATGACAAAATAGTCGCTGTCTGGCCCGATCGGACATGGAACCTGAATCGCTCAAACAGGCACCACATTTCAGATCGAGCACCGGCTAATACCTTAAACCAAATTATAATCGAAAAAACAATGCGTATGATAATCCGCCGGGGCTTTATTGGTCTTAAACGCGGGGCCAGGATTGGTCTTAAACGCGGAGTCGAGGGTATTATTGGTCTTTACCAAGGGGTCGAGACATCTATTTTGTACAAGCGCAAAATGGCCAACGTCCTAGCGGGCCTGCCGGACAAGAAGCCATTCGTGTTCCGGCAAAGACTATTTCATGCCTATGGCGATACGCGTTGGCACCAGGCCTATGCAAGCGCCAACGGGATCGTCAGCGACAATTATGTTCCCGAAGATCTTTTTTTTGTGAATATCGAGACAAAACTCAATCCGCGTATGCGGACGAGATTCTATACTGATAAGAATGCCATTGACCGACTGCGCTTTCCCTGCACGTTTCCAAAAACGCTGGGCCGGATCATTCGCGGTGAATTCCTGTTGGCGGACTATCAGCCTGGCCATCCTGACGCCGCGCTCGGCGGTTTTCCCGCGGTGGTCGTCAAGCCTTCGCTGAGCACGGGCGGCGGCAAAAACGTTGCTTTCATGACCGGAGCCGAGGCCGCGGCCTTCGCCAGCGAAGTGAGGGCTAACCGCCCGCGCGACGAATATATTTTTCAGGAACCGATCCGGCAGGCAGCATCCCTTGCTGCGTTTTCGCCGGATTCGGTGAACACCCTGCGCGTCCTGACAATGCGGGTGGAAGGGGCGCCTCAGGTTATCTCATCGGTTCTCAGGATGGGGCGGGATGGCTCCCGCATTGATAACCAGGAAGGTGGCGGCATCTCGTGCGGAATAAAAAATGGCCGTCTCATCGCCAATGCCTATGATAAGAATTTCACGTCCTACCAAAGGCATCCGAATACTAACTTACGTTTCGACGATTTCAAGGTGCCGGCATATTACCGGGCGGTGGATCTTTCTCTCAATTTGCATGCCCTGATTCCGGAAATCGGGCTGGTGTCGTGGGACATCGCCATCGATGAAAATGAAAATCCGGTCGTGATTGAGATGAACATGCAGGAGCAGGAAATCAACTTTCACCAGCTTGCCCATGGCCCGCTTTTTCGCGGACGGATAGTTTCGATCCTATTGAAGACAAAGCCGCTCGTACTTTTTGACTACCCGGTGTACTAGGGTGTGACTTCAGTTAAGCGGGCTTTGCGCGAGAACGGATCAGAATCAAACGCGGAACACGGTTCGATTGTGCAACGTTTTCGGTACATCGGGGATTCCCATACGTGCGTGAACTGTGGGCTGCCGGCACATTCTCCAATTGCCCAGACCGCCGGCGCAGTGGTTTCCAGGCGCTCATTGACTTTAATGTAGCCACGGCCATCCAATTCAACACCGGCCGCGTCGAGCCCGATGCCGGCAGTGTTGGGACTGCGCCCCGTCGCCACCAGGACGTCACTACCCTCGATGCTCTGCTCACCTGAGGACGTGCGCACGAGAAGGACGACGTCTCCTCCTGAGCGCCCTGCACACTACGTGTCTCTGCCGCCACAAGAATGTCAATTCCTTCGTCGCCGAGGATCCGCCGCATCTCGTCCGCGACGTCCTGATCCTCCCGCCCAGCGAGCTGAGGTCCGTGCTCGATGATCGTCACGCGGCTGCCGAAACGGCGATATGCCTGTGCCAATTCGAGGCCGACGTAGCCGCCGCCGAGCACGATCAGATGTTGCGGAACATCGTCGAGTTCCAGCGCCTCTATGTTCGTAAGCGGTCCGGCCGCATCGAGGCCAGGTACGCTCGGAACTGTCGCGTGTGTACCAGTATTGACGAAAACCTGATCACCCACCAGCACGCGCGTCCCGCCGTCATTCAAGCGAATCTCGAGCGTTTTCGGCGCCACGAAATTCCCGGCTCCCATGATCAATTCCGCGCCCGTCGCCTTGTATTGCTGCAAAACCGTGGCGACCTCGCCTTCGACCATGCCACGCTTGCGCTGGCGGACTTTGGCCATGTCGATCGCGGCGGAACCCGTCATCGCGCCGAAGCTTGCGGCGTGGCGCACCAAGTCGGCGACCTTCGCGCTCCAGATCTCATTCTTGCTGGGGAGGCAGTTGATGTTGGGGCAGGAGCCGCCAATCCAACGGCGCTCCCCCACGGCAGTGCGGCGCACGGAATGCGCCATGTGCCAGGCCAGATGCATTCCGCCGTTTCCGCCGCCAAAGACAAGGGTTTCAATCCGTTCCGGCTGAGGCATGGCTATCTCCTCTCCCGTTTCGTTTCCTGGCCGCGTATTGCTCCACACACACTAATCAGCAAATTTAGGATTATTCCACCCGTTCCCAGCCGTTCATGCCAAGCCGCTCTTGCGGCAGGAAACGCGCCTTATAGGCCATTTTCCGGGAGCCCGCGACCCAGTAGCCGAGGTAGACATGCGGCAAGCCGAGACGGCGCACGCGATCGATATGATCGAGGATCATATAGGTGCCAAACGATCGGCTCTGTTCACCCGGTACGTAGAAGGAATAAACCATCGACAGACCGTCGGCGAGGAGATCGGTCAGACAGGCGGCAACGAGCGGGCGCTCGCTCGCCGGCCCGGCAGTGCCCTCCGAATGGCGATATTCGACGAGCCGGGTTTCGACATGGCTGTCCTCGATCATTGTCGAATAATCGACGACCGTCATGTCGGCCATGCCGCCGTCGCCATGCCGCGCGTCGAGGTAGCGGCGGAAAAGTGCATATTGTTCGGAGGAGGGCTCCGGCCGCACCACGGTTCCGGCGAGGTCGCGATTGATTTCGAGGACCCGCCGGAAATTCCGCGTCAAGCGGAATTCATTGGCCTTGATCCGGACCGACACGCAGGCGCGGCAATTTTCGCAGGCTGGGCGGTAGGCGATCGTCTGCGAGCGCCTAAATCCCGATTGGGTGAGCTGGTCGTTCAGCGCCACCGCGCGGCGGCCGATCAAATGGGTGAAGACCTTGCGCTCCTGGCGGCTCGGCAAATAAGGGCACGCCGAAGGCGAGGTCAGATAAAACTGCGGTGCGTCGCGCGGTTCTCGCGTCAATTTCGCCGGCCCTCTCTTTGGTTTTCAGAAGTTGGCCGTCTGAAAACAACGGGTGAAAATTCCAGCCCTCACGTTAATCGCCTTGTGACGATGACGCCGGCAAGCATATCGTGTAGACATCTTTTGTTCGCGCTCAAGAGCGAAACGAGAAGGATAGGCGGGAACATCGTGCTCACATAAAACAGCACCGCCTGTACCGCGGCGTTGAGGAAAGGCACCCTCGCGCCGTCGGTTAGGCGCATTTCGAGGTCCATCGCCCGCATCCCGGGCGTCGCCATCCGATAGCCCGAAATCGTAAGTCCATTGTAAAAAAACGCCACGGCCGGAAATAGCGGCGGCACGAAGAAGAGCGAAAGCCCGAGGGTCAAAACGGCGAGCGCGAGCCACAGCGAAAAGGAAAGAATGGCGACAAAAATCAGATCGAAAAAGAGCGCCACGATCCGCCGCCTGCGAACGCCGGCGAGCGCCTCCGCCGGAAGATTAGCCGGGACGGCTAGCGGAAAATCCGGCCTGTCAAAACCGCTCCCGTCGCTCATCTTCGCACCCCTCGCGCATGATCGCCAAACTGGCCGCAAAATCGCTTGGCCTTGCGCCCCGGTCATCCGGCGACAAAGAACCGCGGCGGAAACCGCGGAACGCGGCGCGTTCACCGCACCGGCTTACGCCATGTTACGCTGAAACGCGGGAAAGTGAAGAAGACGCAGTGGTCCGAACGGTAATTTTTCCCGCGCAATTGGCGGCCGTGGGCGGAATTTTGTGGCAAAGCTTGGCCGTCGCGTAGCCACCATTCTCCGGGGGAAGGGATGCCGAAGGTTCGCGTTTGGGGCACGGTTTTTGCCATTGGCCTCGGCGGAAATTTTCGCGCTTTGCGCCGGCGCATCACCGCGAACCTTATCGGCGGCCCTGCGCCAAGCGCTCCACTCCTCGCGCTTTCGCACCGCCAGCAAAGGACGTGGCGCAATCGGCACCGCGTGTCGCGCCAGCGTGAGGCGCAAAACATGGGTCCGGCAAATCGCGGTGGCGCCGGCCGCGGCGTCCCGCTCGGCTACATCTTGGACGCGCCCGACATCGTCCTATAAAAGAACGATGCTAGGCCATGGATTATACTTTACAGTGCTTTATTGGCTTCCCGTGCCGTGGCTGGCCCCAAAGTGATGAAACGTCACTCACCGCGACGTGAGCTCACCTGGCCATTTCATCCGGCCATTGCGGTTCGCGCCCCGTTCGCGCGAAATTGTTCGGGGTCCGGACATGGACAAAAAACGAATGGCTCTCACGCATAGCAACCGGTTGCTGGGCGCTTTTGAAACCGCCAGCCGCCGGCGGATCGAACCCCATCTTGAGCGGGTCGAATGCAAGCTTGGCGACGTCGTGTGCGAGGCGGGCGGCGTCCTCAATCATGCCTATTTCCCCGATGGCGCCGTCCTCTCGTTGTTGACGGTTCTGAAGGACGGGTCGGCGATCGAGACCGCGAACATCGGGCGGGAAGGTGCTTTCGGTCTCTTCGCGGCCATGTATAGCCGCGTCTCATTTAATCGAAGTCTTGTCCAACTGGAAGGCGGTCTGCTTCGCATCCCGATCAAGATTTTGCATCTGGAATTCGAGCAGAGCCCGCATATTCGCAATCTCTTCGTCAGCTATTCCGAGACGCTGCTCGCTCAGATTCAGCAAACGGTGGCGTGCAATTCCATGCACACAACGCAAGAGAGGATGTGCCGTTGGCTCCTCATGATGCATGATCGGGTGGAATCCGAAGACTTGGTTTACACGCACGAGTTTTTGGCCGCGATGATGGGCGTCAATCGCAAGTCGGTGACGCTTGCGGCGCAGGCGCTGCAGGCGGCCGGCCTCATAAACTATCGTCGCGGGAAAATGCAAGTTCTCGATCGACCTGGCCTCGAAGAGGCGTCATGCGAGTGCTACCGCGTCATCAAGGAGCGCTTCGCCGTTTTCCTGAGCCCCCCCTTCGAGGCGGTTCAGGAACAAACGCGGGGGCGAAAATAGCATAGGCCACGGCGCGCTTAGCCTGTCTGTCCGCGCTGTCTGGGCTCAGATGGATATGAGACGGGAGCTTGAGAAAAAGGAAGGGGTCTCCGAAGCTGAGAGTTGCGAATCAACAACCTCAGGAGACCCCGTGCAGGTTTTCGGCCTGCCCTTTCAGATTA
>JBOHJV010000002.1:0-49606 GCA_050728695.1 Methylocella sp.
GAAGTGCACTTCCACGTCAGATACCGGGGGGGGGGCGCGTGAGCGGGCCAGAAGCTTCGGCGCCGGACGCTGGCGCGCGATGCGGGCGCAGTGCGGGCTCTCACACTTTCGCTAGCGATGCGCCAAAACCGTCTTGGACGGCCCGAGGCGATCCGGCAAAGACCCTTGCCGGGATGCTCGATAATCTGGGCTGCAATGATCCGGATTCGCCCGCACGTTGGAATTTTCGAACGCTGAATCTTGGCACGCTCAAAAGCACGCGGCGCCGCGATGGCTCAGGAAAATGGGTGCATGAACTTTGGCAGGTTTGCAAGACCGCGGACTTGTCAAATCTTTCGCGGCCCGAATTACAATCCGCCCTTGCCAATGCGCTAGCCAATGCAGGGCGCATCGTAATTGTCGAGCAAGGCTCGCATCAAAGACGCTCTCGCGAAGCCGCGCACAGCTCTGGCAATCGCGCCATCGCGCGCCGTGTCAATCCCACCCACTATCAAATCACAATCTCGCTGGCCCCCTTCGATCCGGCCAAGCCGGGACAAGTTAGGGAATTCTGCGAACAGCACCGGCTCGCCCATGCGGCGGTTATCGCGGCAGTCAAAGGGAACAATCGCGGTTTGCATATCCAAGTGGACTCTCCTTTTCGGACCGAGTTTCGAAGGCTTCTTGACGTGGTTGCGGAACGCGCTGAAGCAAGGCATGAAAAGCTTCAAGCGCGCTTCCAAGAAATCGAATTGAGATTGGGGGAAAATAAAAACACGGCGGCGCGCGCCGCACCGATCGAAGGGCGCAAGGCCGCGATTGAAACCATGAATCTACAGGATTGCGAGGCCACCATTGTCGTTTCGATTGATTCAGACTCCCGCGTACCGGGGGTCGACATGCCGCCGTCCGAATGGCCTATGACAACAATCGCCATGCTGTTCGATCTTGTGGACGATGCGGCGTGCCATTCGGCCGTCTTGAGCGATGCCACGATTGAAGGGTAAATCGATTTTTCCCAAAATTCGCTGCAAGTTTTTACGGGCTATGTCGAACGGGAAGCGTGCACGCCGGACACTTGCGAGCGCGAATATTTTTCGGAATGGGCGCATTTGATTGAGGCATGGCGAAACCAAGTCATGCCGGGGGAGAGCGCGCAAAAGGCGATCGCGAAGTTTTGGAGGGGCGCGGCCACGGCAGTGCGCGGGAGAAAGCGATTGGTAGGGGCTGAAAAAGCGGGAGGTTCCGATGCTTGAAAACGTCGAAAACCTCCCGACAAAAACAACAAATATCAGCCCCGAAACCATAGCAAACACAAGAGAAAATAGCAACAAGGCGCCCCTTGAACCGGACCGTTGGGCCGGGTGTAACCATGTGCCGAAGGCCGCTCGCGACCTTGCCGACGAAGGCTTTAAGGTTTTCCCGATTGCGGGGGGGCGGAAAGCTCCGCCGGTCAAAGGCTGGCGAGAATTGGCTTCGTATGACCCGGCGGCGCTCGAAAAAATCTTCGCGGACAATCCCGGCTATGACAATATAGGAATCGCGACGGAAAATCTGCTTGTGCTTGATTTTGACACGAAGCATGGCCGGGGCGTCAAGGCTATCCTGGCCGAACTTGAAGACGCTCTTGGGATTAGGTTGCCAAAGACACAGGCGAGCAAGACACCATCGAAAGGCGGCCATCTGATGTTCGCGCTGCCTGACGGCGGGAAGGTGAAAAGCTCGGCCGGGCGCCTGATCAATCCGAAGACCGGGGAGCCAATCAAAGGCTTGGATGTACGCGGCCAATGTGGCTACATCCTCGCGCCGGGCTCTCGCACAATCGAATGGCATGAAAATGGCGCGCAAACGCAATGGGCAGGCGAGTACCGCTGGGATCGCGGGCGCTCGCCAGCGGACATGCCGATGGCAATGGCGCCGCAAGCCTTGGTCGATCTTGCGGGCCGGGCTGGCAGCGATGACCGGTCGCGCCGGGGGAATGAGGTCGCGCGCGAGCTTGACACGCCCGAAGCGAGCGAGCGCGCAATCAAATACCTCAAAGACAAAGCGCCAAAGGCCGAAGAGGGAAGCCGCCGCGATGTGATTCTCGCTATCGCAAACAGGCTTATGGACTTCGGTTGCTCGCCAGAAACGGCGGCTGAGCTGATCGCCGATCATTGGGCAGAAAGCAAATGCTCGCCACCGGTCGCGCTTGAAGGCGAGAAAGGCGTGTTAGAGCGGGTCCTTGGCGCCGCCGCCGCGCGGAATGAGCCTATCGGGTGCGACTACTGGGCGCCATGCCTGCCGCCTTGGGAAGTCTTCGACACCGTTAAGATCGATGACGATTGGCGGCGCGAAAGCGAGTTGAAGCGGAAAGGCTCACGGCGGAAACTCAAACGTATCAATTTTGCCGATTGCTCGAAAGCCGCTTTGGAAAAAGGCAAAAACACGCTCATAGAGAACGTCATCGGCCGCGCTCAAACGAGTTGCTGGTACGGGCCGCCGGGGTGCGGCAAAACCAACATCTTGCTTGAAGCCGGTTGCGCCGTGGCACGTGGCGCGCCATGGGCCGGGCGCAAGACGAAGCAGGGACTCGTCGTTTATGTGGCCTGCGAAGGGACTGACATTATTATCAAGCGCCTTGCTGCGATCCGCAAAACTATTTCTGACGAAAAAATTCCGTTCGTGCTGATTCAAGAGCGTTTGGCGCTCTACAAAAGGAACGAAGATCGCACGCTCCTAATGGAAACGATTTGCGAGTGCGAGCGAGAATATGGCGAAAAGTGCGAACTTGTGATCATCGACACTGTGGCAAAGGCCATGGTTGGAGGTAAGGAAAATTCGGCCGACGAAATGAACGAATTTGCGGTCATGATGGCCGACATTGTGGACGCGGCAGGCTGTCATGTCGCGATGATCCACCATAGCGGGAAGGATATCTCGAAAGGCGGCCGGGGGAGTAACGCTTTGCTCGGCTCAGTTGATACGGAAATCGAAATAACGAAAGACAGAATCAGGGCCACAAAACAGCGCGATTTTCCGGAAGGAAACATCGGCGTTTTCAACCTGAAAACAATCGAGCTGGGCTCCGATGCAGAAGGCGATATGGTCACAGCTTCCGTATCGATAACCAAGCCAGGCTCAAACAGCGGTCACTTCCGGCGCGGCGGCCATGCCGCGTCAGCGGTTTTATCGGCCAACGAAAGGCAGGCCCTTGATCACTTGAAAACGGCAAGCGGAAATTCGCCGGGGGGGAGGGTTGCACGGGAGGTGTGGCAGTCTGTAATAGAAGCCAACGAGGGACCGGCGGCCCGCAATTCCGGCGAACAGAAAAATCGAGCACGGGCAATCAAGAGCTTGGTTGAAAAAGGCCTTGTGCTTGATATCGGCGGGAAGGGCAAAGCTTTTCAGCTTGTGCTTGACGAGGAACACGTTTCGGCGGCCGAGGTTTTTGAGCGGGCCGGGGGGTAGGCAAGATTAGGATCCCAACCCCGCGGACACTTGCAACCCTGCGGACACTTACCGCTCGTCTAGAGAGCGGAAAGGGTGTCCGCACTTGGGCCGGCATGTAAATTTCAAATGTCCGCAGATGTCCGCAAATGTCCGCAAGGTCTAAAAAACATGTGTCTTCAATATGTTACAGGTGTGGACATTTGAAATGTCCGCAAATGTCCGCAGTGTCCGCAGTGTCCGCAGTGCGGACATTTGGCATGTCCGCACTATCCGTACCGTGTCCGCAAGGCGAGAAAGCCTTTTGTTTTCAACAAACGGCATGTTTTCCATTTCGAGGCTGTCCGGTACGGTTAGGACAAAAATACCCCCCGGCCTGCCTTAAACAGAATCCCGGCCCTTTCGGGCGCCCGCACCGCGCCGATTGGCGTCAAATCGAGGTCATTCGAGGTTGCGCTCAAAGCGCGTCGGCGCCACTAATAGGCGAAAACCATCGAATAATATCAATATGTTGTGGTGGCTGAATGCGGCGTGGTGGATGCCGCCCCCGGCTCATCCTGGTTTTGTACAACTCGGAAAGCGGGGGCTACGCGTTTGATATTTCAATCGTTTATCTCAGCGCGGTTCGCCTTCAAAATGGCGCGGCGCCGCTCAATTCCACAACATTATCTTGTGCATTCTGAAATTCCACATCATGCACCTGTGCATTCTGCATAAACGCGCTATTGGCGCGATGGCTGATAGGCCAATGTCCGGTGTGCGAGGCAGTATGAGCATGAGAACGGTGCCTTCGGGGCACCGCAAAACAGCCGTTCTTGATCCGCTTCGGCCATGGATTCCCACAGAGGCCAGCGGCATTGATCCGATTCGAGCGCCAAGAGCGGAACGCCTGCTAGGTCCGCTGGCTGCGCAAACGCCCCCGGCAACCAAGACTCGCTTAGGGGAATCAAACGGCGTTCGTCTAGATCGCCAATGGCCTTGAATTGATTCGAGCGCGCTTGCAGGGCTTGCAGGGCGCCTATTTGGTCCGGGGAAAGCAACTGCCCGAGCTTTTGGCGTTCCATTGCGTATCGGCCGGAAGCACGGCGTTCAGCCCTTTAAGGGCCGCCGGCGGGGGTTGCGAAGGGATCGTAATTGACCGGAACAACTTTGGACATAATTCGAGCGCCCTTCACGGGCATCGCATGATGCTAGAAAATGCAGCGGGATTCCGCGAAACATCGGGGAGGGCTCGATGGAAGACAAGATTTGGGTAAACGGCATAATCCACGATCGGTTGACAGTTGAATTGAGCAATAAAGTCCAGTTTTTGGAGGCAAGAGACAAACTCCTGGACGACAGAATTAAGTACCTTGAAGAAAGGGGTAAGAGGCTTGAAAATTGGATTTTTTGGGTGGCCATGATCTTGTCGGCTAGTTGGGCGGCGGATCATTGGTTGAACCTCCCGCGTGTGGTGGTTGAGTTAATTTCTGCTGGTTGTATGCTTTACGCTATATTTCTCGTGATCAAGGAATACCGGAAATATTCACAAGAGTGCGACGCCATTGGGCGTGAAAGCGAGCGCTGGAACGAACAAGCCTTGGATAATCGTGCGTGGATTCACAAGGCCAATGAACGCGCTCGGCGGTCTTGATCCTGTAGTCTGACTTGCATTTGTCCGGTGGCCCGGTGGGGTTTTGAGAATTCGAAAAATTAGCCGAGGGGGATACGGCGCCGGACCGGGCCAGGGGAGAGGGGGTGTGGTAGGGGTAGGGCCTGGCCGCGCCGGACAAGACCCTCCCCGCCCTCCATACCCCCCGGCCCTCCCCAGCGACGAATCAAAGCAATCCGTCGCAAGAGCGGGAGTTGTCACTCGGCCGGTAGGTTTGTGAAGCAGGCCGCGTCAAGCTCGGCAAGCTCTTCGGCCGCGCATAATTCGATCGGCATTCCGCCTTCCGGCAAGAGCGCTGGCATAAGCGCCCTTGTGGCTGGCGTCATGAATATGGCGCCCTCCGTCACGACGATCAGGGGGATTTGGTTTATCATAAGCTTAACCTTTCATTTGAGTTTTTGTTTGGGTTGAATTTGCAGTTTCTGTTTACCATGCGCTTACCAGACCGGGCGCGACGATCACCAAAGAGCTTTCGAAGGCATCTAACTCTTTGAATTTAATGGTGCCGCAACGGTGATTCGAACACCGGACCCCCTCATTACGAATGAGGTGCTCTACCAGCTGAGCTATTGCGGCTAAAATTGTCCGAACGCAAACGCCAAAGTTTTGCCACCTATCTCTTAGTGAGAATGGCGAACCATACCAATATCGCGATCCTTAATCGGTGGCAGCCGCCCCGCCCTTTGCCGCGGCTCAGAAACGCTGGCGCAGCCATCCCCGTTTCGGGATTTGTTCAGGTCCCGGATCTTTGGCGGCCGTGGGCGGCGCATCGGCAACTGGCAGACCTTGCTTATTCTCCTCCCGCGGGGATGCGTCGGCGCCAGCTCCTTCTCCAGTCAACGCGGCAGAGGCATCGGTGGAGACCGCTGGCTCGGGACCAACTTCGTTCGCAGGCGGCACAATTGCTATCGCTTGCGTCTTTTCAATTTGTGTCTTTTCAATAAGGAGGGTTGGCTCGGCTGACGCCGCAATCGGCTTAAAAAGCGCTTCTTCCGGCTCGCCGCCACTCGGATGTTCGTCCGGCCTCCGCCAGACAAACGCATCGAGCTTTCCCGTCGCCGACGAGGCCGGCAACCATTGGTCCGATACGACACCCTCGGCGATCCAGGCCGCATCGCGCGGCGCCCGCGACGCCCGTGTCAGCCATTCGCGAGCATATCCCGATTCGCCATGTTCTGCCTCTTCGATTTCCGCCATGATCAGACACATGCGGGCGGTCGGCCGTTCGTCTCCTTCGATCATCGGCAGCATGGCTTCGCGCGCGGTGTTATAGTCGCAAGCGGTCACCGCGGCGCTGGCCAGGGTCATCCGGCTTTCGGGATCATGCGGCAAGAGCTTGGCGAGAATGCGCGCCTTTGCCAGACGGTCGGCGTTGGAATCGCCGGCACGCAGATCGAGGTAGAGCTTGGCGAGTTCCGGATGCGGTGCCAGCGGCCAAGCCGCCTCGATCATTTTCGCCGCCTTGCGCACGCCGCCGCCGCGGGCCGAGAGCCGCGCGGCAAGCGCGACCGCCGGTACCAGGTCCGGCGCCCGTTTAATCGCCGAGCGAGCGAGACGCAGAGCGTCGTCTGGCGCCGTTTGTTCCTTGTCGAGCGCGATCGCGGTTTCCAGCACCGCGCGTTGCCGGTTCCGGGTTGTCCTGTCGATTGCGTTGCCGCTGTTTTCGAGCACCGCCAAGGCACTTTGCCAGTCCTTCGCCCCAACATGCCGGTCAAGAACCGCGATTGTCGTCCAGGGCAAGGCGGCGATAGCATGCGCGGAACTCGCAAAGTGATGTGCTAATTCAAAATTACCGCGCCGATGGGCCTGCGCGTGCAAGCCGCGTAAGCCAAGGAGACGGGTGTGATCGCGCCGGGTCATTTCCCTAAATGCCGCTTCCACAATGCGGTGATCGCCAGTTAGTTGCGCCGCCTCCGCCCTCAACAGCAAAGCCAATGGCTCATCCGGCAAAAGTTTTTGCACAACAACGGCCGCCTTGCTGGCGAGCCGCGCATCGCCCGTGCCGACGGCGATAAAGCCACGCGAGAGCGCGGCATAGCCCTTTTCGCGGCGGCGCGCCCGGCTGGCGGCGGACATCAAGGACGGGAATCGAAGTCCAGATCTCAAAACAATCCACGCCACGACGAGCGCGGCGACCACGGCGAGCAAGATCCCGAGCCCGGCCAAAAGCGACGTTTCGATCCGGTAACCTTGCCAGTTCAGCGTAACGTCGCCCGGCCTGTCCATAAGCCAAGCGTCACTAAGCGCCAGGGCGATGAGGACAAAGAGGAAAAAGAGAGCCCGGACCATGCGTTTCTCGGCGAGGACTTCGTTGTCAGGTCTCAGCTTGCGGAAATCATGACTTCGCCTTGCCCAGGACCGCCACGGCTTCGGCCTCTATCGACCTCGCGGAATTTAAAGCATCGAGCCGCGCCTTCACGGCTTCACTCCAGTTTTCCGATTTTGTTGCGGCGGCGGGCAATTCATTCCACGCTTTCAACGCGGCTTCGAGATCGTGGTCGGTAAGCGCGTTCTCGATCCGCGCGACGAAGCCTTCGACGCCGGCAGCTCCGGCATCGCCGACACGGTGGACACGCAGCAGACCTTTGGCGTTGCGTGTCAAGCGATCGAGGAAACTTTCATCGGCGCTAGCTTGCTTGGCGGTCTCGCTCGCGATTATGCCTGGAACGAGAGAAGCAAATCGCGCGGTTAATTGCCTTTCGCTCGAAACGGTTGATTCGGAGGCCGCGCGCAGCGGCGCGAGAGACGCCTGAGGGACGCCGAGGTTTTCGAGCGCCGCGAGTTCGCTCGAAAATTGTTCGCCGCTATCGAGCTTTTGCAGGAGGCTTTCGGCGACAATCGCGATGGCTTCGGCGCGGGAGCGTTCCTCGGCCGCGGGATCCCCTCGGATTTGTTGCGGGCGGAGATCCGCCTTGGGCGCGGCGAGCGCCGCTTCGAGCGGAGCAAGCTTTTGCTCGAGGGTTTCGATCCGCGCTTCAAGCGGTCCGAGATCGGGAACCGACGGCGCGGGACCGGGCGCGGGTTCTTGGGCCGCCGGCTGGGACGCGAGGGCCTTTTGTGCGTCGGCCCGCGCCGAATTTGCCGCCTCCGCGGCTTTGTTCGCGGCGTTCTCCGCTTCAGTTACGCGGGACTCCATCGCGGCCAGTGCCGCGTGCGAGGCGGCGGAGGCGGCATCCTCCTTGCCCTCGATCGCGGCAATTCGCGCGTTCAACGCCGCAATGCGCTCGCCGGAGGCAAATCCGTCGATTTTCGAGCCGCCGAAATAGCGCAGCCCGAAGGTTCCACCAAATCCCAGAACAGCGCCGGCGACAGCGGTTGCGACAAGCGCGGGAATGAGCGAGCGCGGCTTGGTTTGTTCGCCGGCCGACCTCGGCGGCGGGGCAACCGACTCCGGCACCGGGACCACGGGCTCGGGAGCGGGCGGCTCGGGTGAGGATGCTTTTGGCGCGCGTGGTTCCCTGGATAACTGTCCGTCGAGCGATAGCGACTCGGGCGCCGCGGTTTCAGGTGCCACCGCCGCGGGCATCTCCATCGCGGCCCCATCCGGCTCGGCCGGCGGCTGGGATTGGCTGCCGTTCTCCGCCGTTTCATGGGGAAGCGAACCGGGCCCGACGCCGGGCTCGGGTATTGTCTTGGCAAGTTCTTCCTCGTCATTGGCCATCGCGCGCCCTCGATTTCGCGCCTTTCTAAAGGAACGCGTGGTCTCGTGCAACGGGCCCCGCGCGCGTCGTCCGCGACGGATCGTCTCAAAGTCCGTTGCCGCCGTCGCGGCCCAAGCGGAGCAAATCGGCGCGGGAATCCGCTAAGCCGGGCGCGGGACCGGTTGGGTCGGAGTCATCCATTGGCAACGACACCGGGCGCGCTGCGGCTACTCCTATCGACGGCACTCGCGGCGTTTGTTTAGCGGGGCGGCGGCACCACGCCCCTGTGACAATTTTAGCACGGAAGTCAGCTTTTGAGCGCGAGTGACCGGGACCGGGGCGATTACGATTGAGCCCGCTTCCAACCTTGTTATATATTTTTATTACTGTACGACCGGCGGCGACGAGAGGTCTCATTCTCGAAAGCAAGGTTACGATGACCCGAAAAAAAATAGCGAATGGCGCCGCCAGTTTGCCAATTCTTTATATAATCGCTTCACTGATCGCAAGCGTTCCGGACGGCGCTTGCGCGGCGGACATGGCCTTGCCGCAACCCGAACCTGCCGCCGCTCCGGATAATCCAATCGCCGATTATTTCGCGACCTGGTACGATCGCGTCGACGCGGCGCAGGCGAGCCAGCCGCATTGGATGACCCCGATCACTACCGTGACCCCGCGCCTCGAGGAAGAGTATCGCTACGATCAATTTCAACAGTTCCTGCAAAATGGCGCGGAAGTTAATAATTATTTCGGCGGCAAGGGACTGGAGCTGATTCCCACCACCACCAATGAAATTCTGATCAATGTCCCGGCCTTCGAACAGCGCGTGAATCATGAGCCCGCAACCGGTTTCGCCGATGGGAACTTCATCACCATCAAACAGCGGCTACTCAGCGCCAACGAAGAAAACGGCAATTATATTCTCAGTGCTTTTTTGGGATTTCAGGCGCCAACCGGCATCACCGCCTTTACCAATAGGCCGGCTTGGATTGTCACTCCCACGCTCGCAGCCGGCATCGGTTGGGGTGATTTCGATATCCAGGGAACGATTTCCTATACGCTCCCGACCGATGAGAGGAACCACATCGGCAACACACTCCTCACCAGCGCGACCTTGCAATACCACTTTTTGGAATATTTCTGGCCGGAATTCGCTCTCAACGACACGCAATGGACGAGCGGCGAGCGCGCCGCCAGAAACCAGCTCTTTGTGAGCCCTGGCATTATGTTTGGCCGTTTTCAGATCTACAACCGGGTGAAGCTTAACTTCGGCATCGCCTATCAAGTCGCGGTCGTACCAAATCATGCCATAACGGATCCGCTGACCCCTCTTTATAATCATGCGTGGATCCTCAGCATGCGCATGACGTTTTGACCTAAACCACGACATCGTGGGCACCGAGTCGATCAAGGTGGCGCATTGAGATAGCGGCGCTGTCATCATCCGCCACAGGGCTTCAAATCCGGCCAACGCGGACACCTGCGCGCTTCCATCCGGCCCGGAAAGATAATGCGCGCGGCGTCGCGGATGTCTCGCCGGTTGATCGGCCAGCCCGGCGCAAGCTTACCTTGAAACGATGCGTTGTCCGGTCGCTCCACTCCGGATGCGCGCGGAGGCCCGCGAGGACCACATTGGAACTGCCAGCTTCGGCCGGACGCGTTAATCGGCCAGCTAATCCTTGTGCATGAAAATTCGCCTATGGCGTGGAGTGGATCGAAACAAGAATGAACAATCGTTTGACTTCGCGATCAAGCAGACGGCCGCGGCCTTCCTTCAAATCTCCGGCATGGTCGCGGCGCGAACCACTTCATATGGTCCAGCCGCGTGACGGTTTATGAACTATGCGTCGCGTGCTTGATGCAAGCTCTTGTTGAAAACATTCCGCGGCGCGCCGCGCGGCTTGCATAGGATTCGGTCGCTAGTATAGCTTGCGCAACGTTAGTTGCGAGGTTTCGCGCGGCGGGAAGTTTGAATCAGTGCCGCGCGGAATTGTGCCGGCGGACGCGCGGTTCATGGTATGAATAGCGATGCCTCGTCAATTGGGAAAATCTCAGTTAATTCGAAATGAGCGAAATTCCATCTGACTCTCAGTTCAGATTGGCAACCTTCTAGGAGGCCTCGATGTCCTGGACCAATGAACGAATCGAGCTACTGCAAAAACTCTGGCTCGAAGGTTGGAGCGCGAGCCGCATTGCCAGTGAGCTTGCCTGCGGGATTACCCGGAACGCGGTGATCGGCAAGGTCTACCGGCTCGGGCTATCGGGCCGTGTCAACTCGCGTTCGGGGAATGTGTCCGCTTCGCCGCCGCGCCAAAAGGCGGTTCGGCGCCTCGTCCACCGTCAAGCGGGCAGTCCGCAAATCGCCGGTAATACCGCCCTCGCCTTTGATCCATTTGTGATTGAAGCCCCCACGCCCCAAACGGCGCGGGAGGTCGTCGTGGTGCCGATATCCGAACCCGTTACCATTGCGGAATTGCGGGAGTCGATGTGCCGTTGGCCGATCGGCGATCCGGCGCAGTCTGATTTTCGCTTCTGCGGCGCCAAGAAACTGCCGGGTCAAGGGCCATATTGCGCCTGCCACGCGGGCATCGCCTATCAGTCCCAACATGACCGGCGGCGCGAGCGGCGGTCGCAAAGCGAACTTAGCGGCCTGCTTCAACGAAGTTGAAAGATGTGACGAATGGCTTTCGGCGCGACCCGAGCGGTGGAGGCCATCGTGGCCGCAATAGAAATTGCCGTGAAGAAATATGTTCCGCGGCAGGTGTTCGCGCCGTGAAGCGTTGATCCCGACCAGGAGCAACCCGGCGCGACGTCCGCGGAAGGCGCGGATCTTGTTAAATGCGGAAGTCTCGGAAGTCGGCGAAGGGTGAAGCGGCTGCCACACCATCGAGGCTCCGACAACCAGCGCAGCGGTGGTTTACGGGGTGCACGAGCAGCGGGTGGAAGACGCGGTCGCGGCCGCGCTGAGCCACGCGCCACGCCTAGCGTTCCCCGGATTATGGACGGCGGGAAAGGATACCAAGCCGATCGATCGCTTTGGCTTGCCGTGAGCCGCGCTGCGGCCGTCCACGCCACACACATTGCGCTTGTCGGAAAACACGGCCAAGGAACTGAACTGCAAAAGTCTGTATTTGATTTATCGGTCAATGTCAGTCCTCGGATCGCAGTCAGATCACAGTCCGGCAGTCGCCGTTCATTGCGTGGGCCACGCGTTACCGGCGAGATGGAGCTGATGCTGTCGCGGGCGCCAGTGGACATTCGTATGAAGGCCGGCCGCGAGTGGCGCGCTACGGCGTCGGCTTTTCCAGCGCGAGCCATAGCCCGCCGCCTGCGACGGGCGTCGTTTCGGACGCGGTTTTGGCCGCGCGTCCTTGATAAAATCGATCCCTTCGCCAAACTTAGCCCCAATGAGACGTGACAAATTTGCCACCTGCCACCACAATCTGCGCCGGTTGACCCAATCGCCGGAGTCCATGTAAATGAAATAATATTTGTTTTTCCAACAATTTAGCTAGCATTTGGACGAATCGCAACAATCGAACTGTCATATCCGTGTCGCCCAAGCGTCATCCACGCTTGCTACCAACCTCCCCATCCGCCGCAAGTTCGGAGGGGAGCAACGTTATGAAAATCAGCGACAATAAACTTGGCGGCAAGCGCCTCCATGGACCAGCCATCGCCGCGGTGGCTTTGGGTGCTCTCATGAGCTTTCAGGCCGGCGCGGCACGGGCTGACGACACGGCCACCGAAATTCGCTTGCTCAAGGAGCGGCTAAAGCAGCTTGAGCACCGCGTCGCCAAGCAGGATCGCGAGCGGAAAGCAGCCGAGGCCCAAATCCGCAGGGCCGCGGCGACAGCAGGGCCGCCGATCATGGCGCAAACGCCAAACTATTCGATTCCGAAGATACCCGGCAGCAGCGCGCCGAGGCCCGCGGTGCCGCCGCCGTCATATGGCATCGGCCTTCCCGGCGCTCCCCCCTCCTATCAGACCGGCGGCCTGACCGGGCTCGAGGCGAAGCTCAAAGGCTATCCCTACATCGGCCCGTCAAGTCTTTTCGTTAACAATGTGTCTATCACGCCGGGCGGTTTCTTCGAGCTCGCAAGCGTGACCCGCGATCACTTCATCGGCGCTGATATCGCGACGCCCTGGCAAAACATTCCCTTCGCGAATGTCCCGACGACCCACACGGGAGAGTTTCGCCTTTCCGCCCGCCGGAGCCGCGCCGCGCTCCTCGTGAGGGGCGATGTGAACCCTGCGACGCGTCTTTCCGGCTATGGCGAGTTTGATTGGCTCAGCGCCGCGCAGACCGCCAATGAGAACCAGAGCGATTCGTTCAATTTGCGCATCCGCCACCTCTACGCGGCCGTGGACAACGACGACTTTGGCGCCCATTTCCTCGCCGGTCACGCCTTTACCTTGGCGACCATGGATACCGTTGGCATCCTGCCGCGGAAGGAAGATACGCCGATCGTAATCGAGGATCAGTATGTCCCTGGCTTTGTCTGGGCCCGCCAGGACCAGATCCGGGTCGTCAAGGACTTCGATCAAACCTTGTGGTTCGCCCTGTCGGCCGAACAGCCGGCGACGACATTCGGCGGCGTGGCCCCGACAGTGCCGACCGTCATTAATAACCTTCCCGGCGTCATCTCGCCTCCGCCTGGCCAGGGAAGCATCATTGGCGGATCGCTATTTAATTCAATCAACCCTCTCTCCCTCAACCAAATGCCCGATCTCATTGGCAAGGCTGCCTGGGACCCGACGATTGGCGGCCGGACCATTCATATGGAAGCCTTCGGCATTTTCCGCAACTTTGTCGACAGGGTGATTCTTCCTGGCGGCGGTGGGTTCAACCACAACAACAATAGTACGGGCGGCGGTGTTGGCGGCTCGATCCTCGTGCCCATTATCCCAAAGATGCTCGAAGCCCAATTCTCCGGCCTGACGGGGCGCGGCATCGGCCGCTATGGCGCCGCCCAGCTCCCCGACGTCACTTTCAACCCCGATGGCAGCCTCACCCCGATCCAGGAGACGATGCTGCTCGCTGGTCTGATCTGGCACGCGATGCCCGGGCTCGATTTTTATAGCTATGCCGGGGAGGAATACGAAAATCCGAAGTTTGGCTTCACGCCACTTGGGACGGTCCATTTCGTTGGCTGGGGCAGCCCATTCTTCAACAACTCGGGGTGTGAGATCGAGCTCTCCACGATCTGCTCCGGCAATGTCAAATTGGTCCGGCAAATCACGGGCGGCTTCTGGGACGACATCTATAAGGGTCCCTGGGGCAGGCTCACGGGCGGCCTTCAATATTCCTTCACCCAGAAATACGGCTTCGAAGGTTTGGGATTTTCGCCAAAGCGGAACGAAAATATGTTTTTCACCAGCCTTCGCTACTATCCGTTCTAAACGAGAGACAGCCGCTCTGGCTCATCGGGCCCGCTGGCGGAACGGCCAGCGGGCCTGCTATTTGGAACGAAATGAAGCTGACCCGGTTCCCTCAGATCGCTATCTTCAAAGTCGATGGGTGCGAGAAGGCGCGATGCCGATGCAACTCGACGGGACGGGGCTCGCGCCGCTGTCCGGCGGCAATGCAGCTCATCTGGTGGTTCTCCTGCATGGCGTAGCGGCCAATGGCAACGACCTCCTTTCGCTTGCTCACGCTTGGCGGACGCTTTTGCCCGACGCGGAGTTCATCGCGCCCAACGCCCCGTTTCCCTGCGATTACGCGCCGGAGGCCAGGCAATGGTTCAGCCTGCAAGACCGCGCGCCGGAAAAGTTGCTCGCTGGCTTGAGGGAGGCGGGTGCAATTCTCGATCGCTTTTTCGATGAACTGCTGGCTAGCCGCCAGCTCGGCGACGCGGGTCTGGCACTCGCCGGGTTTTCGCAAGGCGCGGCGACCGCGCTCTACGCCGGCTTGCGGCGAAAACAGCAAATTGCCGGCATCGTTGCCTTTTCAGGAGCCCTGCCGGCGGCCGAGGGGTTGCGAAGCGACATAAGAAGCAAACCGCCGGTTCTTCTTGTGCACGGCGCGGCGGACGATGTGGTGCCTTTCCAGTCGATGGCGAACGCGAAGGCCATGCTCGAAGCGACGGGCGTGTCCGTGACGGCGGTGGCGAGGCCCGGCCTTGGCCATGCCATCGACGCCACGGGAGTAGCGTTGGCGGCGGATTTCCTGCGCGACGTGTTAAATACCGCGCAGAACGATACTGGCCTGGCGGTCTAGAGCCGGTTGCTTTACCCTCGCTTCCTGCTATCCAAGCGCACGCAAGTACGTTATATAAAAGATGTATATGACAATGCCTCCGGGGCGAACTTAAGCGCGGCTTCGGCAAAATATCGAGCGCGAAGGCAAACGGAACAAGCTTGAAAACAGGCAATCCAGGCCAAGATATCGGGGACAAGGCATCTACTACCTGCGGCGCAACCTTAAGATGTGAGCGTTTTCCCTCAACATGTCCAACAACAACCCAATTGAGACCAAGAAAGGGAGAAAATCATGGCAAAAGTCGTATGCGTTCTTTACGATGATCCAGTGGATGGTTATCCGAAAACCTATCCTCGGGACGATCTCCCCAGGATCGATCATTATCCAGACGGCCAGACGCTTCCGACGCCAAAGTCGATCGATTTCAAGCCCGGCACGCTTCTTGGCAGCGTATCCGGCGAGCTGGGCTTGCGAAAATACCTCGAGTCCAATGGTCACACTCTGGTCGTGACCTCTGATAAAGACGGCGCGGGCTCGGTCCTCGATCGCGAGCTGCCCGACGCCGAAATCGTCATCTCGCAGCCGTTCTGGCCGGCCTATATGACCACCGCGCGGTTCGCTAAGGCGCCGAAATTGAAACTTGTGATCACCGCGGGGATCGGCTCCGATCACACCGACCTTCAGGCGGCGATCGACCACGGCGTCACCGTCGCCGAGGTCACCTACAGCAATTCAATCAGCGTTGCCGAGCATGTGGTGATGATGATTCTCTCGCTAGTGCGCAATTACATCCCCTCCTATCAATGGGTGGTGCGAGGCGGCTGGAACATCGCCGATTGCGCCGCGCGGTCCTACGACGTCGAAGGCATGCATGCCGGCACCGTCGCCGCCGGCCGCATCGGCCTCGCGGTGCTGCGCCGTCTAAAGCCTTTCGACATGCATCTGCATTATTACGACCGCCATCGTCTGCCGGCGGCGGTGGAGAAAGAGCTGAACGTCGCCTGGCATCCGTCCGTCGAGGACATGGTAAAAGTCTGCGACGTCGTCACCATCAACTGCCCGCTGTATCCGGAGACCGTGAATTTGTTCGACGCGACGCTGATTTCCAAGATGAAGCGCGGCGCCTATATTGTGGACACCGCGCGCGCAAAAATCTGCGACCGCGATGCCATTGTCCGGGCGCTCGAAATCGGCCAGCTCGCGGGCTATGCGGGCGACGTATGGTTCCCGCAACCGCCGCCAAAGGATCACCCCTGGCGCACCATGCCTCACCACGGGATGACGCCCCATATCTCGGGGACATCGCTTTCCGCGCAGGCGCGCTATTCGGCGGGCACCCGCGAAATCTTGGAGTGCTATTTCGAGGGCCGGCCGATCCGCGACGAGTATCTGATCGTCGATAAAGGCAGGCTCGCGGGCGCCGGCGCGCATTCCTACAGCGCCGGAAACGCTACCGGCGGATCCGAGGAGGCCGCAAAGTTTAAGAAGGGCGCGTAAATTGCCGGCGGCGGCTCCGAACATTCGGAGCCTCGATCCGGCAATATTTCAAAGTCCAACCCCCTGGCCAAGGGAACCTTCAGCAAAGTCACGCTGCATTCCATGCTCGCGCGAGGGCCGCGCGACGGGCCGTTGCCGGATTATTCCTGTCGCCGCGCCAGGCCGGGAAGTCTAAAGCCGGCTGCCCTATCCTTGCTTCATGGTGTCCAGCCACGCGGACCGTGGAAAACACCTACTACAAAGCCGCCCGGGCCCCTGGTAGCACGTGTCACCCTTCTACGTGGAATCGATCAACTATCATCGAGTCGACGGTCTGTGCGGTCTCTCAGTCCTTGAGATTTTGGACAGCTCCCGTCAATGGCAGGTCTGTCACGAGATGCTTGCGTTTGCCTCAACAGGCGGGGCAGCGCTGAGTGGAAATATCGGCGAGGCGCTGTTAACGATTGGATTTTGCCCTTGCGATCGATTCCTTTCGACGTATCGCCATGGCGGCCAAGACCCAGCCACGCGGGGTCGGCCGAGGCCCAAGCCGCCCAACGCACCGGTTTGCAAAGATTATTTTCAACGCTTGTTAAAGCCCCAAAAATCTGCAATTTTCACTTCTTGGGACAGCGTTGCCGACTGTTTGCGGGGGGCAACGGCGGTGGCGCGCGCATATCTGGTAGTGACGCCAGTCCCTGGTTGAAGCAGCGCTGGCGCCGGCGTCTACCGGAGCCTCGAAGCCGGCGTGGCTCGGTTCTTGCTAGGTCTGGGCTCGCGAGCGCGCTTCGATAGGGCGCGGATGCCTACCTCCGGCGATAGTAGTTGGCGGTTCCTCTTAACAGAGGTGAGAAGATGACGGATCTGATCGTCCCCGGTGAGCTCTGGCGAGATTGCGGCCTGCCGGCCGCGCAGGGCCTTTATTCGCCCGCCAATGAGCATGACGCCTGCGGGGTCGGTTTCGTCGCGGACATGCGCGATCGCAAGTCGCACGAAATGATCGCCATGGGCCTCGAGATTCTGCGCAATCTCGATCATCGCGGCGCCGTCGGCGCCGATCCCGAGGCTGGCGATGGCTGCGGCATGCTGGTTCAAATCCCGCATCGCTTTTTCGCCAAAGAGGCGGCCGAACTCGGTTTCATCCTGCCGGCGCCGGGCGAATATGCCATCGGCGCGCTGTTCTTGCCGCGCGATGGAGAGGGCCGCCGGATCGTCGAGGACATCGTTGAAGGAATGGTCGCCGCGGAAGGACAGATCGCTCTCGGCTGGCGCGACACGCCGGTCGATTCTTCTTGCCTTGGCGAGAGCGTCAGGGCGGCAGAACCTGTAAGCCGCCAGATTTTTATCAAGCGCGGCCCTCATGTCGAGAACCAAACCGAGTTCGAGCGGCGGCTTTTTATTCTTCGCAAGACGATTTCGAACGCGGTCTACCATCTAAACGACAAGCGCGCCGCCGGCTTCTATCCCGTGTCGGTTTCGTCGCGCACCATCGTCTACAAAGGCCTATTGCTCGCAACGAAGCTCGGTAAATATTTCAAGGACCTCGCCGACCCGTTGTTCGAATCGGCGTTGTCCCTTGTCCATCAGCGCTTTTCGACCAACACGTTTCCAACCTGGTCGCTGGCGCATCCCTATCGTCTGGTCGCGCATAATGGCGAAATCAACACCCTGCGCGGCAACCTCAATTGGATGGCGGCACGGCAAGCCTCGGTCGCCTCCGGGCTTTTCGGCAATGACATAAGCAAGCTCTGGCCGATCTCCTATGAGGGCCAATCCGACACCGCCTGTTTCGACAATGCGCTCGAATTCCTCGTTCAGGGCGGCTATTCGCTCGCCCACGCGATGATGATGCTCATTCCGGAGGCCTGGGCGGGGAATCCGCTGATGGATCCGGCGCGCCGGGCCTTCTACGAATATCACGCCGCGATGATGGAACCCTGGGACGGGCCGGCCGCCGTCGCCTTTACCGATGGCCGCCAGATCGGCGCGATGCTCGACCGCAACGGCCTGCGTCCGGCGCGCTATATCGTCACCAGCGACGGGCTCGTCGTGCTGGCCTCGGAAGCCGGCGTCTTGCCGATCGCCGAAGAGCGGATCGTTACCAAATGGCGATTGCAGCCGGGCAAGATGCTGCTCGTCGATTTGGGGCAGGGCCGCATCGTCTCGGACGATGAAATCAAAAGCACGCTCGCCGCCTCGCATCCTTATGCCGAATGGTTGAAGCGCACCCAGATCGTGCTCGAGGATATGGATCTCGCGGTCCATCCGCGCTCGCCGCGCACCGATGTCTCGCTCTTGGATCGCCAGCAAGCATTTGGCTACAGCCAGGAGGATCTTTCGCTTCTGCTGCCGCCGATGGCGGTGACCGGACAGGAAGCGGTCGGGTCGATGGGCACCGACACGCCGATTTCGGCATTGTCGACGCAGTCGAAGCTTCTCTATACCTATTTCAAGCAGGATTTCGCCCAGGTGACCAATCCGCCGATCGACCCGATCCGCGAGGAATTGGTCATGAGCCTCGTGTCGTTTATCGGGCCGCGCCCCAACATCCTCGATCTCGAAGGCAACGCCAGCAAGAAGCGTCTTGAAGTCCGGCAGCCCATTCTGACCAACGGCGACCTTGAGAAAATCCGTTCGATCGGGCATTTCGAGGAGGCCTTCGACACCAAGACCCTCGATATTACCTATTATTCGGAAAGCGGCGCGGAAGGCATGCCCGATGCCCTTGGCCGGCTCTGCGAACGGGCCGAGCACGCGGTCAATAGCGGCTTCAACATCATCATTTTGTCCGACCGAATGACTGGCGCCGATCGCATTCCGATCCCGGCGCTGCTTGCGACGGCGGCGGTGCATCATCATCTGATCCGCAAGGGGTTGCGAACGTCGGTCGGCCTCGTCGTCGAAACCGGCGACGCGCGGGAGGTCCACCATTTCGCCCTGCTGGCGGGCTATGGAGCGGAAGCGATTAATCCCTATCTCGCCTTCGAGTCGCTCGCGGCCATCGCTAGCGAGTTTCCCGACGAAGTCGATGGCCTCGAGGCATGCAAGCGCTACATCAAATCAATCGACAAGGGCCTCTTGAAGGTCATGTCGAAAATGGGCATCTCGACCTACCAGTCCTATTGCGGCGCGCAGATTTTCGAAGCGATCGGTCTTTCGGAAGATTTCGTTGCTCGCTATTTCACCGGGACCGCGACGCGGATCGGCGGCGTCGGGCTTGGCGAAATCGCGCAGGAGACCGTCCGCCGCCATAGGCAAGCTTTCGGCGATGCGCCGCTCTATCGCCATTCTCTTGACGTTGGCGGCGATTACGCCTTCCGCATACGTGGAGAAGCGCATTCCTGGTCGCCGCAATCGGTGTCCCTCTTGCAACATGCCGTGCGCGGCAATGATGAAGCCAGCTATCGCGCCTACGCCGAACTCTTGAACGAGGAAACCGAGCGGCCGTTGACCATCCGCAGTCTCTTCCGCATCAAGACGGCGCAGGAAGACGGCCGCCTGCCGGTGCCCACCGAGGACGTCGAATCCGCGCAGATGATCGTGCGGCGTTTCTCGACCGGGGCGATGTCCTTTGGCTCGATCTCGCGCGAGGCCCACACAACGCTCGCGATCGCGATGAACCGGATCGGCGGCAAATCGAATACCGGCGAGGGCGGCGAGGAGTCCGACCGCTACAAACCGCTCCCCAATGGCGATTCCATGCGCTCGGCGATCAAGCAGGTGGCCTCCGGGCGGTTTGGCGCCACGACCGAATATCTTGTCAACTCCGACATGATGCAAATCAAGATGGCGCAAGGGGCAAAACCTGGCGAAGGCGGCCAATTGCCGGGGCACAAGGTCGATGCCGTCATCGCCAAGGTGCGTCACTCGACGCAAGGCGTCGGCCTCATCTCGCCGCCGCCGCACCACGATATTTATTCGATCGAGGATCTGGCGCAGCTCATCTTCGATCTGAAGAACGTCAACCCCGAGGCCGATGTCTCGGTGAAGCTCGTTTCCGAGGTCGGCGTCGGAACCGTCGCCGCAGGCGTCTCAAAGGGCCGCGCCGATCATGTGACCATTTGCGGCTTCGAGGGTGGCACGGGAGCCTCGCCGCTGACCTCGATTAAACATGCTGGCAGTCCCTGGGAAATCGGCCTTGCCGAGACGCACCAAACCTTGGTCCTGAACCGTCTGCGCTCGCGGATCGAGGTTCAGGTCGATGGCGGCCTGCGCACCGGCCGCGATGTCGTGATCGGCGCGTTGCTCGGTGCCGACGGGTTCGGCTTCGCCACGGCGCCCCTGATCGCCGCCGGCTGCATCATGATGCGCAAGTGCCACTTAAACACCTGTCCGGTCGGCATCGCGACGCAAGACCCTGTTCTGCGCAAGCGGTTCACCGGTCAGCCCGAGCATGTGATCAATTTCTTCTTCTTTGTTGCCGAGGACGTGCGCCGGTTGATGGCAACGATGGGCTATCGCACCTTCGACGAGATGATCGGACAAATGCAGATGCTCGACGAGCAACAGGCGATCAACCATTGGAAGGCGCGCGGGCTTGATTTCTCGAAGCTCTTCCACAAGCCTTCGGCGCAAGGGCAAGCGATCTTTCATTCCACACGGCAAGATCACGGGCTCGAAAAAGTGCTAGATCGCAAGTTGATCGCGGCGTCTAGGGCATCGATTGAAACTGGCGCGGGGGTAACCATCGAGACCGCGATCAACAACACCGACCGCGCCACCGGCGCCATGTTGTCGGGGGTCATCGCGCGCCGTTATGGTCATGCCGGGCTCCCGAGCGGCACGATCCATATCAGGGCCAAGGGGACCGCCGGCCAGAGTTTCGGCGCGTGGCTTGCCGCCGGCGTCACCCTGGAACTCGAGGGCCAGGCGAACGATTACGTCGGCAAGGGGCTCTCGGGCGGACGCATCATCGTTTATCCCTCGGCTCAAGCGCGGATTCCGCCGGAGAAATCGATCATCATCGGCAATACCGCGCTCTATGGCGCGATCAGTGGTGAGTGCTATTTCCGCGGCGTCGCCGGCGAACGGTTCGCGGTCCGCAACTCCGGCGCGATCGCGGTCGTCGAAGGCGCCGGCGATCACGGCTGCGAATATATGACCGGCGGCATCGTCGTCGTCATCGGCGAGACGGGGCGTAATTTCGCGGCCGGCATGTCGGGGGGTATCGCCTATGTCCTCGACGAAGACGGCATGTTCGAGCAACGCTGCAATCTTGACATGGTCGGTTTAGAACCGGTCGTGGAAGAAGAAGAACTGATGCAAAAGAATTATCATCTCGGCGGCGATCTCGATTTCCATGGCCGCGTTGATGTCATGGGCGACATGACCCGATTCGATGCCGAACGGCTGCATCAGCTCATCTCGAACCATGCCCTTTATACGAATTCGGCGCGGGCCCGCCACATTCTCGATCTATGGGACGAGTACAAGCCAAAATTCCGCAAGGTCATGCCAGTCGAATACCGCCGCGCGATCGAGGAACTGATCGCCAGGGAGGGACAGCCGAGTCTCGCCGCTGCGGCGGAATGACGGAAGGGACGCCCATGAAGTCCCGGCCCGCGATGTGATATGGTGGCGCGGCCGGTGGCGGAAATGTATGCTGGGCTTAAGGCCTTCTGCCACGAAAGAAAGCTATTCTCGCAAGCTCAGAACCTGTTTCATAAGACTCGCCCTCGTCCTTCGAGGCGGCCTTTCAGGCCCCTTCGGAATGAGGGCTGGTGGCGGGGGCATGGCTTTTGGCACCAGCTCTTAAAGAACCATCGGGGAAATTTACGGCGCATGGGCAAGGTAACAGGGTTCCTTGAAATCGACCGGCGCGACCGGCGCTACGTGCCGGCCTCCGACCGGATTCGCAATTACAAGGAATTCATGATCCCGCTTTCCGAGGAAGCGACCAGGGATCAGGCGGCGCGTTGCATGGATTGCGGCATACCGTTTTGCCACACCGGCTGTCCGGTCCACAATCAGATTCCCGATTGGAACGATCTCGTCTACCGCTCCGATTGGGAGGCGGCCTCGCGCAATCTTCATTCGACCAATAATTTTCCGGAATTCACCGGCCGCCTGTGTCCGGCGCCTTGCGAAGCCTCTTGCACGCTGAACATCGACGATAGTCCCGTCACCATCAAAACCATCGAATGCGCCATTGTCGACCGCGCCTGGGCGAACGGCTGGATAACACCCGAACCCGCCGAGGCGAAGACCGGCAAGAGGGTCGCCGTGGTCGGCTCGGGGCCGGCGGGGCTTGCCTGCGCACAGCAGCTAGCGAGGGCCGGGCACGACGTCCATCTCTATGAGAAATGCGCCAAGCCCGGCGGTTTGCTCCGCTATGGCATTCCCGATTTTAAGATGGAAAAACATCTGATCGACCGGCGGAGTGTTCAAATGCAGGCGGAAGGCGTGCGTTTCCACAATGGCGTGAATGTCGGAATCGATCTCGGTGCGGCGGACTTGCTCGAAGACTTCGACGCGATCGTTCTTTCCGGCGGCGCCGAAAAGCCGCGCGATCTGCCGATCCCCGGCCGCGATCTCTCCGGCGTGCATTTCGCGATGGAATTTCTGCCGCAGCAAAACCGGCGCATCGCCAAGGAGCCAATCCACAGCAATGCGCCGATCCTTGCCCAGGCCTCGCATGTCGTCGTGATCGGCGGCGGCGATACCGGGTCGGACTGCATCGGAACCGTGATCCGCCAGGGCGCGCTGTCCGTGACCCAGCTCGAAATCCTGCCGCGCCCTCCCGATAAGGAAAACAAGCTGCTGACCTGGCCGGACTGGCCTTTGAAGATGCGCACGTCGTCCTCGCAGGAAGAAGGTGCGGAAAGGGATTTTTCGATTCTGACCAAGGAATTGCGCGGCGAGGATGGCGCCGTGAAGAAACTCGTCTGCGTGCGGCTTGACGCGAATTTCAAGGAAATTCCGGATAGCGCCTTCGAGCTCAGGGCCGATCTCGTGTTGCTTGCCATGGGCTTCGTTTCGCCGGAGCATGAGGGATTGTTGGAAGCTCTTGGCGTCGCGTTCGATCCGCGCGGCAATGTAGAGGCTGACGAGAAGAGTTACAAGACATCGGTTGCCAAGGTCTTTGCCTGCGGCGACATGCGGCGCGGCCAATCCCTGATCGTCTGGGCGATCCGCGAGGGCCGCCAAGCCGCACACGCCGTCGATTTATGTTTGATGGGACAGACCTCACTGCCGCGATAAGGCGGCGGGGCAGTGTACGTTGCTCCAGCAACGCAATTCCGCGTTGCTTGGAGGACATCTCATGGCCAAGATCACATCGTCACAAGCCTTCGCCGCGGCGCTTCTCGCCTGCGGTCTTTCCGCCGCGCCGGCAGAGGCTGGACCAAACCGGACCTTTGTTTCTGGAACGGGAACCGACAGCGGCACCTGCACGCGCACCGCGCCGTGCCGGACTTTTGCCTTTGCGCTCACCCAGACGAACGCGGGCGGCGAAATCGACGTGCTCGACCCGGCCGGCTATGGCGCGGTGACCATCGCCAAGGCAATCAGCATCGTCAACGACGGCGCCGGCACGGCCGGCATCACGGCTTCCTCGGGCAATGGAGTCACGATCAATGCCGGCACGCGCGACAGTGTTCACCTTCGCGGCCTGACCATCGAGGGACTTGACACCGGGTCAAACGGCATCCAGTTCAGCACCGGCGGAAACCTCGCGATCGAAAACTGCGTCATCCGGGGTTTTAGGTTTGTCGGGGTCAATATCAAGCCCACCGGATCGGCGAATGTCACCGGCTTGCTCAGCAAAGTCATAATGGACAATAATGGCGAAGACGGAATCATTGTGAATGGCAGTTCGTTGACCCCCGCAACGCTCTTTGTCACTGTCGTCGATAGCGTGGCTTCCAACAACGGCTTTAATGGCATCGAAGCGGTCTCCGTTGCTGGCGCCGCGCTAACAAGGGTCGTGGTGCGCAATTCTGTTGCCAACTACAACGGTGCTGCCGGACTCTCGGCAGGCGGTGCAATGCGCCATTCAATTCTTAGCGTCGGTCATTCGGTGGTCACCGGGAACGCCACTGGAGTGGACGACACGGGCGGTACGGGCGTCATCTTGAGCTACGGCGACAACGAAATCGACGGGAACACGTTCGACATCGAGGGCGTTCTGACCCCGATCCCCGCGCGTTGACGAGCCCTCCGCGCCGGAGCGGCGTCTCCGGCGCTCCGCCCGGCGCGCTGCGGGCGTCCTCGCTCGCAGCGCGCTGAGCGGCTCCGCATGCTCTTTTCCTCGGCGCGACAATGGCTTAAATTGACGGCAAACTGATCAGCCAGTCAAAAAGCCGCGCGAGACCGGAAACAATGCCGTTTGTTAGCTCTGTGGAGGTCGCTGGCCGCAAGCCCGGCCATATCAAATTGCATGGGCCGGAGGCGTTCGCCGGAATGCGCCGGGCAGGACAGCTTTGCGCCGAAGCGCTCGACCTTCTGACCCTATATGTGCGGCCCGGCATCACCACCGAAGCTCTCGACAAGCTCGTTTTCGATTTCGCGATGGCGCATGACGCTTATCCTGCGCCGCTCGACTATCGCGGTTACCGCAAATCGGTCTGCACCTCGATCAACCATGTGGTTTGCCACGGAATACCAGACGGCAAACCGCTCAAGGAAGGCGAGATTCTCAACATCGACGTGACCTTGATCCTCGATGGCTGGCACGGCGATTCGAGCCGGATGTATTTTGTTGGCGAGGTTCCCCGCCGGGCCGAGCGCCTCGTCGAAGTGACCTACGAGGCGCTGCTGCGCGGCATGGCCGCGGTCCGCCCTGGCGCGACAACCGGCGATATCGGCGCCGCGATCCAGGAATACACCGAGGCCGAACGCTGCTCTGTCGTGCGCGACTTTTGCGGGCATGGCCTGGGGCGTCTGTTTCACGACGAGCCGAACATTCTCCATTACGGCCGGCGCGGCGAAGGCGGGCTGCTCAAACCCGGCATGTTATTCACCATCGAGCCGATGATCAATCTCGGCCGTCCGCATGTAAAGATCCTTTCCGACGGCTGGACGGCGGTGACCCGTGACCGCTCCTTGTCGGCGCAATTCGAACATTCAATCGGGGTGACCGAGACCGGCTATGAAGCATTCACCCTTTCGCCGAAAGGTCTGCATCGTCCGCCCTATCGCGGCGCTGGGCTAGCTCGCGCATGACGAAAGAGGAATCGGCGCCGGTCGCCAGCCCGCCGCATTACCTCGGCCACCGAGAGCGGTTGCGCGACCGGTTCCGCAAAGGCGGCGCCGATGCCCTTGGCGACTATGAGCTGCTCGAACTCATACTTTTTCGCGCCATGCCGCGGCGCGACATCAAGCCGCTCGCCAAGGCGCTCATTGCCCGCTTCGGCTCGTTCGCCGAGGTTGTATCGGCGCGCCCCGAGCGTCTCGCCGAAAACGAGGGGCTGGGCGACGCCGCGATCGTCGAACTGAAGATTATCGAGGCGGCGGCGAAGCGTCTCGCCAAATCCTCGATCGAACATCGGCCGTCGCTGTCGAGTTTTTCCGCGGTCGTCGATTACTGCCGCACCGCGATGGCGTTCCTCGACCACGAGGAATTTCGCGTGCTCTTTCTCGACAAGAAGAATCACCTCATCGCCGACGAGGTTCAAGGCGTCGGCACGGTCGATCATGCCCCGGTCTATCCTCGCGAGATCATGCGCCGCGCGCTCGAACTCAGCGCTTGCGCAATCATCCTTGTGCACAATCATCCCTCGGGCGATCCACAGCCGTCGTCCGACGACATCAACCTCACCCATCAGATCATCGCGGTGGGCAAACCGCTTAAAGTTGCGGTGCATGATCATTTGATCGTCGGCAAGCATGGCCACGCGAGCCTTAAGGGATTGCGGCTGATTTAGTTCGGGCTCGATCGCGCCGGTGCCCGCCCGCCACCTCAACGCGCGAGGATGGCGAGCAGCAAGAGCGCGACGATATTGGTGATCTTGATCGCCGGATTGACGGCGGGACCGGCGGTATCCTTGTACGGATCGCCGACGGTGTCGCCGGTCACGGACGCCTTATGCGCCTCGCCGCCCTTGAAGTGTTTGACTTTGTCCTTATCGACGAAACCGTCCTCAAAACTCTTCTTGGCGTTGTCCCAGGCGCCGCCGCCCGAGGTCATCGAGACCGCCACGAAAAGCCCGTTGACGATGACGCCGAGGAGCGACGCGCCCAAGGCCGCGAAGGCCGCCGCCCTCGAGCCGGAAATCATTAGCGTGCCAAAATAGACAATCAGCGGCGCCAGCACCGGCAATAGCGACGGCACGATCATTTCCTTGATCGCTGCCTTGGTCAGCATGTCGACCGCGCGGCCGTAATCGGGACGCTCGATGCCTTGCATGATGCCCGGCTTGTCGCGGAACTGGCGGCGTACTTCCACGACGACGGAGCCCGCCGCGCGGCCGACCGCAGTCATCGCGATGCCGCCGAAGAGGTAGGGAATCATGCCGCCAAAAATCAACCCTGCCACGACATAGGGGTTCGATATGTCGAAGGACACCGCGCCCATTCCCCTAAAATAGGGAAACCGATCGGGGTTCGCGGCGAAAAAGCTGAGATCGTGACTATAGGCATTGAAAAGCACCAAGGCGCCGAGCCCGGCCGAGCCGATCGCATAGCCCTTGGTTACGGCTTTCGTCGTATTGCCGACCGCGTCGAGCGCGTCGGTCACGTGCCGGACCTCCTTCGGCAGGCCCGCCATCTCGGCGATGCCACCGGCGTTGTCGGTCACCGGCCCGAAAGCATCGAGCGCGACGATCATCCCGGCAAGGCCCAACATGGTGGTCACCGCGATCGCCGTGCCGAAGAGACCGGCGAGCTGACTGGTCGCTATGATGCCGCCGATGATAACGAGCGCGGGCAGCGCGGTTGCTTCGAGCGAGACCGCGAGGCCTTGGATGACATTGGTGCCATGTCCGGTGACCGAGGCCTGGGCGATCGAGACCACGGGGCGCTTGCCGCTGCCCGTGTAATATTCGGTGATGACGACGATTAATAGCGTCACAAGCAGCCCAACGAGGCCGCAGAGAAAAAGATGCGAGCCCAAGACCGGGGCGCCGTTCGCCGTGCCGATGGTACCAAAACCAACGGTGAGAAAGGTTGCGAGTGCAAGGCCGGCGATCGACAAGAGTCCGGCGGCGATCAGGCCTTTGTAGAGAGCGCCCATGATCGAATTGCTCGGCCCGAGCTTGACAAAATAAGTTCCGGCGATGGAGGTGACGATGCACGCCGCGCAGATCGCCAGCGGATAGAGCATGGCGGCATGCAGCACCGGCTGACCGGTAAAGAAAATCGCGGCGAGCACCATGGTGGCGACGACCGTCACGGCGTAGGTTTCGAACAAATCGGCGGCCATTCCGGCGCAATCGCCGACATTGTCGCCGACATTATCGGCGATCGTCGCCGGATTGCGCGGATCGTCTTCGGGAATGCCGGCTTCGACCTTTCCGACGAGATCGGCCCCGACATCGGCGCCCTTGGTGAAAATGCCGCCGCCGAGGCGGGCGAAGATCGAAATCAGCGATGCGCCGAAACCGAGCGCGACCAACGCATCGATTGTCTCGCGGCTCTCCGGCGCATGGCCGAGCGGCCCGGTAAGAATGTAATAATAGACCGCGACGCCGAGGAGCGCCAGGCCCGCGACCAAAAGCCCGGTGACGGCGCCGGCCTTAAAGGAAATGTCGAGTCCCGCGGCGAGCGACTGCATCGCCGCCTGCGCGGTGCGCACATTGGCGCGGACCGAAACATTCATGCCGATGAAGCCCGCCGCCCCGGAAAGAATCGCGCCGATCAGAAATCCGGCCGCGAGCAGCCAGGAAACGAGGAAGCCAAAGGCGGCGAAGATGGCGATGCCGACAACGGCGATCGTCGCATATTGGCGCTTCAAATAAGCTTGCGCGCCCTCCCTGATCGCCCCGGCGATTTCCTGCATCTTGGGCGAGCCGGCATCGGCGGCCAGCAGTTGCGACGACGTCACCACGCCATAGACGACGGATAAAAGTCCAGCGAAAATAACCACCCAGATTGGATTCATCTGTTGCACCTTAAATGGCTAGTTAAGGGAGCTGACGCAGGTTTGCGTTTCCGGCTTGGCCCCGGCCTATACGAAAAACCGTTGTACCGCGCAATTGCGCCCTGTCCCAGATTGAATCTCTGCTCATGACCCGAAGCCGACTTCTCTAGTTGCTCTGCAATGCTACGTAAGCTTGCAACTCATCAAGACACCCGGAATTGTCAAACCTGGCCCCATCGGCACCCCGATTGGCCGGACGGCGCCGAATCCGGACGCCCGATAGAAGGGTTCGGCGTTCAATGTCGAAAAGCAGTGCAACTCGCGCACGCCGAGTGGCCGGGCGTCGCAAAAGCAACGAGCAAGCAGGGAAGTCCCAACTCCTCGTCGCACCCACTCGGGGTGAGTTGCAAAGTGACGGATGTGCGCTTCCCCTTCAATGATCTCTCCGCTTCCGGGCCGCGCTGTCGTCCAGCCTCCGCATCCCACAAGATTGCCCGGCTCTCTTTCCGCAACGTAGTAGGTACCAGACGTGAGCAGCGTTGGGTTCGCCCTGGTCATATGCGACAAGGTTCGGCCCAGCAGGTCGCTGTCATAGCTTGCGGCAAGCAATCTCGAATAGCTTGCTACGAGCAAAGCGGTGACTGCATCTGAGTCTGCGGGACTTGCAACCCTGATTAAAACGGCCAACGCATCGATCATCGGACCAATCAGATATATTGCTCGAAGATTACCACACTCGTTCGGAAATCTTTGCATCCTGGGGGTACCCGCTAAAAATGCTGGAAGGATGGCCGAGTGAACACCAAACTCCGCCCCGCCACATCCTTGAACACCGGCGGCGCGCTCCCTGGCTTGGCTGTGGCAAACGGCGTCACCGGGACCCCCGCGGCGGCGGCATCGGCTTCGAAGGCGGCGCCTTGGGAGGGCGGCACGGCGCAAAGAATCTCATAATCGTCGCCGCCGGTAAGAATCGTTTCGAGGAGAGATGGGGCGTGGCGCAATATTTTTCGCGCGGCGTCCGAGAGCGGCACATCGGCGGCCGCGACCTCGGCGGTCATTCCAGTAAGCCGCAGCATTTTGGCGAGATCGCCGGCAAAGCCGTCGGAAATGTCGATTGCCGCGTGCGCATGGGCGCGCAGCGCCTCGCGCAAGGCGAGGCGCGGCTCCGGCAGTAGGGCGCGACCAGCGAGATACGCGGCGTCCGCTTGGGCAACGCTTTTCGTCCACTGCGAATCTTCCGGCGCATCGGCGCGGTATCGCAGCCCCAAGGCCGCGTCTCCGATAGTCCCGGTCACATAAAGGATGTCTCCCGCAGCGACGCCTTCCCGCAAAACCATTTTCCCCGCCGGAACGGCGCCGAACGCGGTGATCGAGACGATGAGCGGCCCTGGACTCTTCACGGTGTCGCCGCCAAGCAGCGGACATTTATAGGCCGCCGCGTCCGCGGCAAGCCCTTGCGCGAAACCCGCGAGCCAGTGCGCCGTCCAATCTTCCGGCAAGGCAAGCCCGAGAAGAAAACCAGCAGGCTCGGCGCCCTTGGCGGCAAGATCGGAAAGGTTCACCCGCAAGGCCTTGCGGGCGACCGCGCCAGGCGGATCGTCCGTAAAAAAGTGCACTCCGGCGACCGACATATCCTTGGTCGCGACGATGTCATGGCCTGGCCTTTGGGCAAGAATCGCGGCATCGTCGCGCAAGCCAAGAGACCCCGGCCCCGCGAGCGGCGCGAAGTAGGTCGCGATCAGTTCGTCTTCGGAATGACGTGACATCGATTTGCATTTTACCCGGGCGGCTCGAATTCCGCCGCGCGGCACTGGCGCGCCAGGGCGTCCAGCACCGCATTGATCATTCCGGCTTCGTCGGGGCCAAAAAAGGCGCCGGCGATATCGACATATTCCTTGATCGAGACCCGCGCCGGAACGTCGGCGCGCTCTTTCAACTCATAGGCGCCCGCGCGCAAAATCGCGCGCATGACGGAGTCGATCCGCGCCAAGGGCCACCCCGCCGCCAAGGCTTTGTCGATCGACCGGTCGATCGGACCCTGGGTGGAAACAACGCCGGACAGAATATCGCTGAAAAACGCGATATCCGCATCCTTGTAGTGCACGCCCTCGATCTCATTGCCGATCCAGTACGACTCGAATTCGGCTCGGGTCTCTTTCAGGCCCTTCCCGGTGATCTCCATTTGATAAAGAGCCTGAACGGCGGCGAGGCGGGCGGCGGAACGCTGGCCGGCAATGACCATCACGACGCCCCGATCGCGAGCTTTAGCCGATAGATCGAAAGAGCCGCCCGCGCGGCATCGCCCCCCTTGTCGCCTTGCCGGGGATCCGCGCGCGAAACGGCTTGGGCCTCGTTGTCGACGGTCAATACGCCATTGCCAAACGCGAGCTTTCGCGTAACGGAAATCTGCATCAAGGCGCGCGCGCTTTCGTTGGCGACGATCTCGAAATGGTGAGTCTCGCCGCGAATGACGCAACCGAGCGCCACCGCCCCGTCGAAAGAGCGCATTGCGGCCGCGGCGTGATCGAGCGCGATCTCCAGGGCGGGTGGAATTTCGAGCGCGCCAGGCACGCCGACGAGGTCGAAGGAGGCTCCCGCCTTGGCAAATGCGGCTTTCGCGCCCGTCAGCAGCATCGCGGCGATATCTTCGTAATAGCGTGCCTCGACAATGAGGAAGCGCGCGCCCCTTGCTTCGAGGAGGGGCGGAGACCGGCGCGGAATGGCCATGATGCTAACTCAATACGGGCGTGGGCAAGGCGGCTTCAAGTAACAAGCGAACCCTTCCGCGGCAAGCCCATGGCCGAGCTTGCCCGGAGTGCCGGCATACGGAAAGCGGGGCGTTTCAGCCCGCGTCGGCACGGCCGGCCGGAACCGTCGGACGCCACGTCCGGTGATGGGCTTCATCAGGACGGCGACGCTTTTCATCGTTTGGCCGGGATGGGCCGCGAGATGCGCGGCGTCGCAAACCCGTATGAAGCAGCCGTTCCATCCCTGCTTGGCGAAGCCTGGCAGGTATTGTCCGCAAGCGGCCACGGGCGCGAGCGCGGAGAGACCTCGATGCCGTCTATCGGTACTTGTCAGGAGCGCTCGCGAGCCGGCAAGGCCAGCAATCTGCCTGAGCCCGCCGCAAAGACGGCCATCCACGCTTTCCGCTCACAGCGTCGCTGCCCTCACGCGGAAGCACGATAGCCATGCCGTAGTTTCGTCGAACGAATGATCCCGCGTGCCTCGCCATCATGACCTGCCGCGCATGCGTCGGCCGCGCGGCCGAGGTCAGTTTCTATTTGATCGTATACCGACCGGTTGACATTTCCAGTGTGGACATCGGCGTCGAGCACGGTTTGATAGTGGTTGAGATCTTTGGTGCAGGCGGCGCCCTCCGGCAATTGCGGCCAGTTCGGCGGCGCCGGCGCCCGGGGCGCCACGGCAGCGACCGGTCCGGAGTAGCCAGCGGTTTGGCTGCAGGCGCAGAGGGCTATCGCGGCGAGAAAAATCCCCGTCGATATGGATGCGGTGTTGAATATTGTTCCAAATCGGGACGTTTTTCGCATAGCAAACTCCGCAAGACGCGCCCGGCTTGAGTTTCGCCGGACGCCATCGTGTCAGTACACATGCGGACAGGGATAATCAACCGGAATGGAGTTATCGCCGGAAACGCCGCGGGACATTTTCCGTGGTCCATGGGTGCCTCTGAAAGTCCGCTTCATAATGTCCTCGGCGAGCGCCTAAGCAGGTTTTCGCTCGACGGTTCAAGCGCGGCGTCGGGCGAGAGTGCCGCGCCGTCAACCATGGCGGACTCCCGGATTACAACCCTAACTAGCCGTCCAGCAATCCGGATTCGCGGGTCCATGCGGATCTCGGCGCAACCTGATTTTGGAAGTCCGATTTTGCGAGTCGGGGAGACGGAACGCCGATCGCCGATGGCGCTGTACCAAATACCAAGGGAGCAGCAATCGACGGAGGCTTCTGGCAAGAAGAGCGCTATCGAGCCCGCCGTTCACCCGCTGATCACGGTGGTAATGACCTCGCCGCCGCGCCAGATCGTCAATTTCCAATAGTTGCGATGCTCGCTCGCCGCCGCTTCGAGTTCCCGCGTGGTGCTGATTGCCTTGTCGTTGATGGACATGATGACATCGCCTTTTTGAAAATTGACCATCGCCGCCCGCGAGCCGTCCTCGACGTCGCTGACGACGACGCCCTCGCTCGCGCCATGGAGGGATAATTCGTCCAAAACCGCCGGCGACAGATTGATCACGGTCACGCCGGAAAAGGGCGAGGATCCGGTGAGCTTGATTGGATCTCGGGCCGGAATTTCCGGGGCGGGCATCAGTTTGACCGCGGCAGTGCTCTCTTTGCCGTTGCGAATCAGGGTAAGGGACGCGGTGCCGCCAAGCGGTTTCGTGGCCATCCGGTAGCCGAGTCCCTCGGGATCGTCGACGCCCTGGCCGTCGATGGCGGTGATCAGATCGCCGCGTCGCAACCCCGCATTTGCGGCCGGTCCGCCGGCGGAGAGATCGGCGACAAGCGCGCCGGACGGCCGGTCGAGGCCAAGCGAATCGGCGATTTCCCGGGACACCGCCTGCAGACTCGCGCCGAGCCAGGGGCGGCGCACCTGATGCCCTCCGCCCTTGGCGGCGGCGAGCACGATTTTCACCATATTGACTGGGATTGCAAAACCGATCCCGATTGAGCTTCCGGTTTGCGAAAAGATCGCGGAATTGATGCCGACGAGCTTGGCCCGCATATCGACGAGGGCGCCTCCCGAATTGCCCGGATTGATCGCTGCGTCGGTTTGAATAAAGAAACCGTAATCGGATATTCCAACCTGGGTGCGCGCCAGCGCCGAGACGATTCCCTGCGTCACCGTCTGCCCGACTCCGAACGGATTACCGACGGCCAGCACGATGTCGCCGACTTCGAGCGCGTCGGAATCGCCCAATTCCATCACCGGAAATTTCTCGCCCCCCTTCAATCGCAAGACCACGAGATCGGTTCGCTGATCGCGCAGGACAATCCCGGCCTCGAATTCCCGCCTATCGGCGAGCGCGACTTTTACGTCCGTCATGCCTTCGATGACGTGATAATTGGTGATGACGAGCCCCGACGCATCGACGAGGACACCGGAGCCAAGCGAGCGCGCGGTCCGGCCGCCTGGCCCGGTATTGCCGCCCTCGCCAAAGAAGTGCCGGAAAATCGGATCGTCGAGGAGCGGATTGTGCGGTCGCTTATCCGTCCGGGAGGCATAGACATTGACGACGGCGGGTTGCGCTTTCTTGACGACTGGAGCGAAGGACCAAAAAATGTCGTTTTGCGTCTGAGGCGGCTGCCGCGGCGGCTCGGCGCTCGCGGATGCCGCAAGGAGAACCAGCCCTAGAAACAAAGCGGCCCGGAGCAAACCAAGCAAGCGCGTGTTCATGGATCGTTCCAAGCCAGCGGGACTGACCTGCATAGGATTTACGCGAGAACCGGTTCGCGCCACGGCAATGCACAGCGCGTCTGCACGCCGATCTCCGCGAATTATTCCTAAGCCGCCGCCTCTTCTTCGCCGCCCACAACCGGACCCGAATCCAGGCCCTTCGCATCGACATCGCGGTCGACAAATTCAATGACCGCCATGGCGGCATCATCGCCATAGCGGAACCCCGCCTTCAAGACTCGCGTGTAGCCGCCATGCCGGTCCTTGTAGCGCGGCGCGAGAACGGCGAAAAGCTTGGCCACGAGCGTGGCGTCCTTGATTTGCGCGATGGCTTGGCGTCGCGCGTGCAGATCGCCGCGCTTGCCGAGCGTGACCAGCTTCTCGACGATAGGGCGCAAATCCTTTGCCTTCGGCAGCGTGGTGACGATCTGCTCGTGCTTAATCAGCGCTTGGCACATATTGGAAAACATCGCCTTGCGATGTTCGTGCGTGCGGCCGAAGCGGCGCTTGGCGTGTCCGTGATACAAGGCGTTCTCCGTTATTTTCGCGGCCGCCGTTCCAAGGCGCGGCCGCATCAATTTGCTCACCTCGCCTTGGGCGAGTGGGGAGCGATAATCCGCTTCAGTAATGCTCCTCGAACCGCTTGGCGAGTTCATCGATATTGTCCGGCGGCCAGCCGCTGACGTCCATCCCGAGATGGAGGCCCATTTGGGCCAGCACCTCCTTGATCTCGTTCAGCGATTTGCGCCCGAAATTCGGCGTGCGGAGCATTTCCGCCTCGCTCTTTTGAATGAGATCTCCGATGTAGACGATATTGTCGTTCTTCAGGCAATTCGCCGAGCGCACCGAGAGCTCGAGCTCATCGACCTTTTTGAGGAGCGCCGGGTTGAAGGCGAGCTCGGGAATCGACGGTGTAGCCTCGACTCGGTGTGGCTCCTCGAAGTTGACGAAGACATTGAGCTGGTCTTGCAGGATACGCGCCGAAAAAGCGATCGCATCTTCGGGCGACAGCGATCCGTTGGTTTCCACTTGCATGGTAAGCTTGTCGTAATCGAGGATTTGCCCTTCCCGCGTATTCTCGATCCGGTAGCTTACTTTCTTGACCGGCGAGTAGAGACTATCGATCGGGATCAAGCCGATCGGCGCATCTTCCGTCCGGTTGCGGTCGGCCACGACGTAGCCCTTGCCGGTGCTGACCGTGAATTCCATGCGGATTTCGGCCCCTTCGTCGAGAGTACAAATGACAAGCTCCGGATTGAGGATCGAAATATCGCCGGTCGTGCCGATGTCGGCGGCGGTGACCTTGCCGGGACCCTGCTTCTTCAAAACCATTCGCTTGGGGCCATCGCCCGGCATCTTGAGGGCAATGTCCTTGACGTTGAGGACGATGTCGGTCACGTCCTCGCGCACGCCGGGGATCGACGAGAACTCGTGCAAGACGCCGTCGATATGGACCGAGGTTATCGCCGCGCCTTGCAGCGACGACAATAGAATGCGGCGGAGCGCATTGCCGAGGGTCAGGCCAAAGCCGCGCTCGAGCGGTTCCGCCACGATCGTGGCCAGGCGTCTTGGATCGTCGCCCCCGACCACTTCGAGTTTGCCTGGCTTGATAAGCTCCTGCCAGTTCTTCTGAATCACGACGGGACCTTTCCTTGAAGCAAATCGGCTGACGCAACGGTGTCGAGAATGCTTTCCTAAACACGCCGCCGCTTGGGCGGCCGGCAACCATTGTGCGGAATAGGCGTAACATCGCGAATCGAGGTCACCGTGAAGCCCGCGGCTTGAAGAGCCCGCAACGCCGATTCCCGGCCGGAACCCGGTCCCGAAACCTCGACATCGAGCGTCCGCATGCCATGTTCGGCCGCCTTTCTGGCGCAATCCTCGGCCGCCATCTGGGCCGCATAAGGCGTCGATTTGCGCGACCCCTTGAACCCCATGGTCCCCGCCGACGACCACGAAATTGTGTTGCCCTGCGCGTCGGTGATCGTAATCATGGTATTATTAAAGGTCGAATTGACGTGCGCGACGCCGGACGCAATGTTCTTGCGCTCGCGGCGGCGAACCCGGGTAGTCTCTTTTGCCATTATCCAATTCCTTCAAACGCCCCCGTCACGCCAGGCGCTCGGGACCATCATCGATTGTCGGCGGCGATTGCTTGGCCGGTCACTTGGCGGCGAACGCCATGACAACTTTACTCGAAATTACTTCTTCTTGCCGGCGATGGGCTTGGCCTTGCCTTTGCGAGTCCGCGCGTTGGTGTGGGTGCGCTGGCCGCGCACGGGCAATTGCCGCCGGTGGCGCAGCCCACGGTAGCATCCAAGATCCATCAGGCGCTTGATGTGAATCGCAACCTCGCGGCGAAGATCGCCCTCGACCATGTAATCGCGGTCGATCGCCTCGCGAATCTGCAAGACTTCCGCGTCGGTTAGCTCGGCGACGCGCCGCCCGGAGGGAATATTTACTCTTGTGCAAATTTCCTTGGCCTTCGTCGGGCCAATGCCGTGTATATATTGCAGCGAGACGATGACGCGCTTGTTGGTTGGAATGTTGACTCCGGCGATACGAGCCAAGACCTCTGTCTCCATGTGTGCCGAGCTACGCGAAAGCTTCGCGGCGGAAGAATTTGTCCCGCGTTCCGCAAAGGCCGACCCTGGGGGATACCTGGCAAAGCCCGCCCTTGGGCAACGCAACGGCCCCCGGAACCTTGTCTCAAGCAGGGAAAAGGCGTCCTTAGCCGATCGCGCGCGCGGCGTCAACTGGCCGTTTGCCCCGGCGATACCGACCCGGCTGCATCAAGGGACGCCGGGAAGCAAGGCTTGGAGTCTCATTTCGGCAACCGGTGAAGCCGGCAGTCGGGCGTGGCCGTAGACGCAGCCCGTGTCACACGCGCCCTGAGGCGATCAGTTACTTTGGCCACGACCTCACGCGGTCGTCGTTGCGAATAGCAAACGTGTGCTCAAGGCGATTCACGATGCGGTCGAGGGCTCAGTGGGCTCTCTCGCACCCGCCGGCCGGCCCGTTGCCTCCGGCCGTAAACCGATCGAAAGTCTGAATTTGGTGCAACGCGGACTCTTAAATTGAAAGTGTTTTGACGTTGGAAGCGACTTGACTAATGCCGATGACCGCGCTCATGCTTATTTGCTGGGAAATTGTCCTCGCGCACGGCCGTTCCTCAATCGCCCGCCTTCTGGCTCGGCTCTCCGTTTCCGGAGGCGACAAACCAGATCCAATACCAAAACTCTAGGGAGGACGCCAATGTCACTCAAAACTCTTTCATTGACCGCCGCCGTTTTTCTTAGCTTCGGAACGGCCGCACACGCGGCGGAAGCGACAGCTCCCGCCAGCCTTCTGGCTTCGCCGTTGATTTACGGATCGCCAAAGCAAGTTACAGCCAATTGTTCGATCACCAATTCGGGCTTTCCGCCGGTGACGATATCCGCCGCCCAAATCGATGATTCGACTGGTTTGTCTTTCGCGTTAAAGGCCAACTCGTGCACCGGCACGCTCAACCCCGGGCTCAGCTGCGGAATGGTCGCTAACATCTTCCCCGGCGCGACATATTCCTGCAAGGCGTTCATCTCACCGAGCAAGGAATTCGTTCGCGGATCGCTGGAACTGCGCGACAACGTTCCTAACGTTATCCAAAATATTCCGCTCCAGTAACCGGTCCATGAATTCAACACACCGATGGCGAGATCGTCAGCGGCGCTGCGCTTCGCGACCGAACCGGCGTCGTGTCGCGATGGATACTTGTTAAGCTGAGGCCGCGTGGCGCGGATCGCGCTTCCCAATATATGCGGATCGCGCTTTTCAATATATAAAGTGGATAAAGATTAAACTCACTCCTGCTGCAGGTTCGGCCGGTTTCCCGGATTGAGGCGCGCATCGAGACGACTGTCCGCACCGCGCCACGGCGCGTCTTTTTTCTCAACGCGGATGGTTGGCCGCTTGCGGGATTGTGCGCGCGTGCGATGTGACGCGCTCGCGCCGCACGCCGAGACCCATGAGCCGGGCAGGCAGGCGGCGCAGGACCGGAAGATAGATAAAGAGCCGCATGAACCACGGCGGCACGGTTTTGCCGGTGCCGCCGAGGAAACGGGAAATCAAGCTTTTTTGCAGAACAACCTGCATGGCTTGGACGACCTTGGTCGGCCATTCTCGCCGCTTTTGCACTTGCGCCAAAAGCTGATCGCTCAGCGGTCCCTTCTCGGACAGCGGCCCGGCGAGAATATTGGCGGCCGCGATCGCGTCCTGAATTGCGAGATTGATGCCAACGCCGCCGATCGGCGACATCGCATGCGCGGCGTCGCCGATGCACAAAAGCCCCGGCTTGTGCCAAAGCGGCAGCCGGTCGACCGCGACGGTTAGGAGCTTGACGTCATCGAAGCTTTGGAGGCCGTCAACGCGATCCGCGAGAAACGGAGCGAGCGACGCAATATGGTCGCGCAGGGAGCCTAAGCCTTGCGCCTTGAGCCGGTCGGCAGATCCCTTGGCTATCACATAAGCGCACTGCCAATATTCGCCGCGATCGAACAAAGCCAGGATATGGCCGGCGTCGGCTCGGAAGAGAAGCATGCCAGTCTCGGTGGTCCGGCGCGAAAGCTTGAACCAAAGCACATCCATCGGCGCGCCTATGTCAAGTGGCATGAAGCCTGCTTCTCTCCGCACCAAGGAATGACGTCCGTCGGCGCCGATCGTCAGATCCGCGCGGATCGTCAATTGACCATCCTTGGTTTTCACGGTGACGCCCGCGACTCGTCCTTCCTCATCGATGAGGCCATCCACTTCGGCCGACATCAACAGCCGGAAGCAGGGGTATTGCTTGGCTCTTTCGGCCAAGAAATCCAAAAAATCCCATTGCGGCATGAGCGCCACGAACTTCGCTTGCACCGGCAGATGCGAGAAATCGACAATCGGAATCGTGACATCGCCGATTTTGGCTTCGGCTACCCGTACTTCCTGATGCGGCAGTTTTAGGAAATCTTCCAAAAGTCCTAGCTCGTGCATCGCCTCGAGCGTCGAGGGATGGATTGTGTCGCCGCGAAAATCGCGCAGAAAATCGGCATGCTTTTCGAGAACGATCGTGTCGACGCCGGCGCGGGCAAGGAGAAACCCGAGCATCATCCCGGCGGGTCCGCCGCCGGCGATGCAGCAGCGGCAGGAGATTGTTTGCGGGGTCTCGTCCATGGCCCACCTTCCGTCAAACGCTATCGCAACACAATGCGCCGGAAGTCAAGGAAATGCTAAGGGCGCGCGGCCCCTCGGCACTCCCTTGAACCCCCAACTTCGCTCGTCCGATTGCCTGCTTCTGAACCTGAGTCAACCACGGGCCGGCATCGACACAATTTCTTGCGCGCTACCCGAGATGAAAATAAGCAAGTGTTTGGACCTCGCGGTATGATTTTTGTCATCCCTTGGTCCGACCTGCCAACAGAAAACCGATGTCGTCTGAAATAAGGAAAGCGCGATGAGAAACATCAAATTTGCATTGCTTACAGTCGGCATTCTCGCTGCCTTGATAGGGTTGATTTGGATCGGGCAGGGTACGGGCTATTTTCCCTATCCAGGCCGCAGCTTCATGATCAATCAGATGCCGTGGGCGTATCGCGGCGTAATCCTAGCTGTCCTCGGCCTCATCTCGGTCGCCATTTCACGGCGAATTTGAAGTCGGCAATCATGGGCGTCGCTTGCGCTACTGGATGTAACGCCCGCTCTCTGGTGTTCGCAAAGTTCGCTCCTGCCGCGGCGCGGACGAAATCCGCCGCCGCGAACGGCGATCTGAATCCCGGACAGTGAGTAATGACGGTCTTCTATCCAGCAAATTCGGGAATGAAGCAAATTTATCTCGGGTACGACGACAGAACCATAAGATTTAAGTAATGGTGGACAAAACCCAATAGCCCATGAAAACAAAAACTCCCAAAGACGACCGCAATTATAAGGACGATTATGTGGACAGCGGATCGAGATTCTATTTTTACAAAATTATATATGGCGGATACTAAAAAAACAACGCCAAAACCCAAGGGGATCGTTGAATAGGTCAAAGCGTCCTCCTTGGGAATATCCAAAACTCTCCAAGGATGGACGAGCACAAGGAAAAAAAAGTGGCTCAAAAAGCTAACGACGGTAAGCGCGGAACTTATGGCAAGCGCTCTCTCGGGAGAGCGCGGAAAGAGCGGGAAAGCCGTCACCGGTATCTTGGGCGCGCCACCGCCGGCCTGCCCTCGGCGCTCGCTGCTGCCGTTTCGTGCCTTTGCCATCGGACATTCCCCAGATTATCGAGACTCGCCGGGCCTCGTTTCCAATCGATACGCCGCTTATAAAGCCTAAAGGCGGCGATCGGTAAAGGGCGCGGTTGCCGCGAGGCCGGGTTTGCCTGACTCTTTCCAAGATCGGCCCCCCGCGCGCTGACACCGGCGCTTAAGTCTCGGGCGCACCCAACCGAGGGCTTCGCCTACAGATCGTCGCGACGCGTGGGCCTTCAGGCTGCTTACCTTCGAAAAGTTGCACTATTTAATCGAAAATGATGATCATTCTCGACGATCCGAACACCGCCGTCCAAAATTTAGCCTGAAAAACCGGCTTACGATCAAAGCCGCCCTGGCCAGAGGATATTGCAGCATGATTCGATTCGACAAACCCTTTCTCTTGATGGCCGCGACCAATCTGGCGGCCAATCTGTTTGTGGCGTTTGTCGCGGTTGCCGCTGGCGCGGAGACCGCGTTTGCGCAAGACGCCGCAATGGTCCGGCTCGCGCAAGGATATGGCCGTCCGCCTGGCGACATCGGCGCGCCCACGGATAGCCCTTATGACGGCGAGCCGGAGGCGGCAACGCAACAGGATTCGGCGGCTCTCCTTGTCCGGATCGGGCGGCTCGAAAGCCAGATGCGGCAGATTAGCGGGCAAATCGAACAGATGCAGTTCGAGACCGGGAGACTCGCGGAACAACTCAAGAAGTTCCAGGAGGACGTCGATTTTCGCATGCGCGAGGGCGGCGCGCAGGGCGCTCCCGCGGCCAAACCCCCACAGAAGCGCGGCGAAGCAACCGAAACCCAAATCAATGGGGACAGCCGGGGCCAGGCGCAAGGCGCCGCGGCCGCACCCTCCCGCGCGAGAGCGCGTGGCGACGCCTTCGATCCCTCGCAAAATCCCGGCGCTCCGGGAGCCCCCCGCACGCTCGGAAGCGCCGCCCCGGCGGCGAATACGGAGCAAGCGGGCGGCCGCTCGAACGAGAGCGGTGCGGCAGGCCTCGATCGCAACGATCCCGGCGCGCCGCTCGATCTTTCCAATGGCCGCTCCCGCGTCGTGGGGCCGCCGCCAACGATGCCGGCGCCGATGGCCTCGGTCAGCATCCCTTCGTCCGTCATGGCCACGCCGGGCGGCACGGTCATCGCCGCGGCGCCCAATTCCGCAAAAGAGGAGTTCGACATTGCCTTAGGCTTCTTCAAACAAAGAGCATATGAAAACGCGGAAAAGGGCTTTGCCGGGTTTCTTGAAAAGAATCCCAAGAACAAATTGGCTTCCGACGCGATCTATTATCTCGGCGAAAGCTTCTACCAGCGTGGCCGGCAACCCGAGGCGGCTGAACAATATCTGAAGATATCGACCCAATACGCCAATTCGTCGCGCGCGCCGGACGCCCTCTTGCGCCTCGGTCAATCGTTGAATGCGCTTGGAGCCAAGGATCAAGCCTGCGCGACCTATGGCGAAATCGCGCGGAAATATCCAAATGCGCCGGCCACGGTCAAGGCAGGCGCCGAACGTGAGGCCAAGCGCGCCCAATGCTGATGCGCGACAGACCTGATCTGGCCAAGCCTCACGCGAACCTTGCCCACAAGCGCCACGCCGGACCCGCCAATGCGCCCGCCCTTGGGCCCGTCGGGGCGCGGTTCTCCAGCACGGACATCGTCGCTCTTTTCAGCCCTTGGAAGGCCGCGCGGGGAATTGTTCTTGGCGTTTCCGGCGGCCCCGATTCGGTTGCCTTGATGCTGCTCGCGGCGGAGTGGGGGAGCGGGCGCGCCACGAGGCCTCCACTTTATGTCGCGACCGTCGACCACGGATTACGAAAGGACTCGCGCGGCGAGGCCGAAATGGTCGCCCGCTGGGCCGCCGCTCTCGCGCTCCCCCACGCCATTCTCGTCTGGGATGGCGTCAAGCCAAAATCCAGAATTCAGGAGCGCGCCCGCGAGGCACGCTACGAACTGTTGTTCGACCACACGGCAAGGATTGGCGCCGATCACGTGATGACCGCGCATCACGCCGACGACCAAGCCGAAACGATTTTGTTCCGGCTGCTACGCGGCAGCGGCGTTTCGGGGCTCGCCGGCATGGCAAGTTCAAGCGAACGGAGCGGGCTGGTCCTTGCTCGCCCCCTGCTAGCACTTGCCAAGGCGGAGCTCGCCGCCTTTTGCGAAACGAGGGCGCATCCTTTTCTCGACGATCCGTCGAACAATGATCCTGCCTACGCGAAAACAAGGATTCGGCGCCTTGGCCGCATTCTCGCCGGCGAAGGTCTTGGCCGCGCCGCCTTGCTTAGGCTCGGCCGCCGGGCCGCAAGGGCGGACGCCGCGCTTGCCGCCCGCGCGAGCGCGGTCCGCGCCACTCTCGCGGCGCGCCGCGAGGAAGGCGGATTCCTAGCCGACATATCGGCGCTGGCCCAGGAGCCGGAAGAGGTTCTTTTGCGATTTCTTAGCGATGAACTTAAATTAATAAGCGGCGGCAAGCCGCCTCGGCTTGAACGCCTGGAAGCTCTGGCGCCGCGGTTTGGCCAGGCGGTCCGCGCCGGGATCGCCTTCACGGCAACCTTGGGCGGGGCTGCGTTGCGGCTACAAGGCAACCGTACTCTCGCCATTGTGAAGGAAGGCGCGCGCGGCGGCGGCGCCAAGAAAACCGGCAAGGAGTCTTCGAGACCTGTCTCCACAGCGAAGTAAGGCTCACTTGAGAGTGATTCAAGACACACTTGGCAAGCGCGCAAACCAGGCATACATTGGATGAACGCCCAATTTCTAGCGGGTGCTGGTTTAACCGGTGACGGCCCCTGGGCCGGAACGATGTTTAGCGGGAACGAAGATGAATCCGAACTTCCGGAATTTCGCCCTTTGGGTAATCATTATCCTGCTCGTCGTTGCGCTCGTCATGCTGTTTCAAAGTCCGGGGCAGCGGGTCCCATCGCAAGACATCGCCTTTAGCCAGCTATTGAACGAGGTCGACCAAGGCCACGTCCGCGAGGTCACAATCTCGGGCAACGAGATCAGCGGTCATTTCACCGACAATCGCGCCTTTGCGACCTATGCGCCAAACGACCCAACGCTGGTCCAGAGCCTTTATAAGAAAAACGTCTCGATCACGGCCAAGCCTCCGTCGGAAAACACCAATTGGCTGATGACGCTTCTCGTCAACGGGCTGCCTCTGATTGCCATCCTCGGCATCTGGATTTTTCTTTCCCGGCAAATGCAGGGCGCCGGCGGCAAAGCCATGGGATTTGGCAAGTCGAAGGCGAGACTTTTGACCGAGGCGCATGGGCGGTATACGTTCGAGGACGTAGCCGGAGTCGACGAGGCCAAGGAAGACCTCCAGGAAATTGTCGAATTCCTGCGCGACCCGCAACGATTCCAGAAGCTTGGCGGACGAATTCCACGCGGCGTTTTGCTTGTCGGCCCGCCCGGGACTGGCAAGACGCTGCTGGCCCGCGCCATCGCGGGGGAAGCCAACGTGCCCTTCTTTACGATTTCTGGATCGGATTTCGTGGAAATGTTCGTCGGCGTCGGCGCGAGCCGGGTCCGCGACATGTTCGAGCAGGCCAAGAAGAACTCGCCTTGCATCGTCTTCATCGATGAAATAGACGCCGTTGGCCGGCATCGCGGCGCCGGCCTTGGCGGCGGCAACGACGAGCGCGAGCAAACGTTGAACCAGCTCCTCGTCGAGATGGACGGTTTCGAGCAGAACGAAAGCATCATCCTGATCGCCGCGACGAACCGTCCCGACGTGCTCGATCCGGCGCTGCTGCGCCCCGGCCGCTTCGACCGCCAGATTGTCGTGTCGAACCCCGATATCGTCGGGCGCGAAAAGATCCTCAAGGTGCATGTCCGCAAAGTCCCCCTATCGCCAGACGTCGATTTGAAAACGGTGGCGCGCGGCACGCCCGGCTTTTCCGGCGCCGACCTCATGAATCTCGTCAACGAGGCGGCCTTGCTGGCGGCAAGACGCGCCAAGCGTTTCGTCACGGCGTCCGAGTTCGAGGATTCGAAAGACAAGATCATGATGGGCGCCGAGCGCCGCACCATGGTCATGACCGAGCAAGAGAAAATGCTGACCGCCTATCACGAGGGCGGGCACGCGATCGTCGCCCTCAATGTTCCGGCCACCGACCCGGTGCATAAAGCGACGATCATTCCGCGCGGGCGAGCCCTCGGCATGGTCATGCAGCTCCCCGAACGCGACAAGCTTTCGATGAGTTTCGAGCAGATGACCTCGAGGCTTGCCATCTGCATGGGCGGCCGGGTTTCCGAGGAACTCGTCTTCGGCAAGGAAAAGATCACGTCGGGCGCGCAATCCGACATCGAGCAGGCGACTAAGCTCGCCCGCGCCATGGTGACGCGCTGGGGCTTCTCAGACGAGCTTGGCACCGTCATGTATGGCGAAAATCAGGAGGAAGTTTTCCTCGGCTATACCATGGGGCGGCAGCAAACCATCTCCGAGGCGACCGCGCGGAAAATCGACGCGGAAGTGCGCCGCCTGGTGGAGTCGGGTCTCGCCGAAGCGACCCGGATCATCACCGAAAAGCGCGAAGATCTCGAAACTCTTGCCAAGGGTCTCCTCGAATACGAGACGCTTACCGGTGAAGAAATCAGAGAGCTTTTGAAGGGCCATGCTCCGGTGCGCGATAGTAGCGATGATTATGAACCGCCGTTGCGGGGCTCTCCCGTCCCGACCACCGGCGTCGCGCGGCCGAAGCCTGGCCACGAGCCAGGCGGGCTGGAGCCGCAGCCGCAAGCGTAGGCGCGCGCCTTCCCTCCGCGTGGGAAGCGATACAATCGAGCCGCGAGCGTGTTTTCCGCTTCGTCGAGGGACGCGGGAGATATGCGTGCGCGCCGTGGCGTGTGTGCTAAATCCCTGCTTGCGGACGAGCGGCGGCGTGACGAATACCTTTGCCGAAGGCCGTCATTGCGAACGCGCGAAGCAATCCAATCCCCTTCCGGCGCGTCTGGATTGCTTCGTCGCTTCGCTCCTCGCAATGACGTTCCTTACCGTGATTCGTCATCCGCGAGACTTGGTCTTGGTCTAATGATCCGCCGGCCGATAAAGGGCGCGGCCAAATCCCTGCTCTCAACCAAAAGAACCCATATGGGTATTGACCGGCCGGCCGACCGGCTGGCCGGGTTCGCGGCGCCTGTTGCCGGGGTAGAGCGACCTCGTTCAACGCTGCCCTGCCGTGTAGGCTGCTCCGGCAACGCGCCCGCGTTGCTTGGGGGGCATTACATGATCAAGATCACATCGTTAGCAACCATCGCCGCGGCGCTGCTCGCCTGCGGTCTTGCCGCCGCGCCGGCAGAGGCGGGACTAAACCGGACTTTTGTTTCCGGAACGGGAACCGACAGCGGCACCTGCACGCGCGCCGCGCCGTGCCGGACTTTTGCTTTTGCGCTCACCCAGACCGCCGCGGGCGGCGAGATCGACGTGCTCGACCCGGCCGGCTATGGAACGGTGACCATCGCCAAGGCGATCAGCATCGTCAACGACGGCGCCGGCACGGCCGGCATCAGGGGTGCCGGACCGCCATCGCCCGACAGGAATGGCGTCACGATCAATGCTGGCGCGAGCGACAGCGTACATTTGCGCGGCCTGACCATCGCGGGATTTGAAAGCGGCGCGGGAAGCGGCATCCAGTTCAACTCTGGAGGGAACCTCGCGATCGAAAACTGCGTCATCCGGGGTTTTGCTGATGGGATCAATATCGTGCCCAGCAAATCGAGCAACTTCTCGGTCTCGAATACGATTGTTTCCGACAATGGAGCCAATGGGATCATTGTCCTGCCCACCGGATCGCCGGCCGTCGCCGGCGTAATCAGCAACGTCACAGCGTACAATAATTTCACTGGAATCGTCGTGGGTAGCGACTTCATGACCGGGGGATCAATCAATGTCACGATCGTCGATAGCGAGGTTTCCAAGAGCCCCAATGGCGGCATCCTTGCGACCGCGCCCAGCCTCACCACCGCCGTCTTGGTGCGCAATTCCGTTGCCAGCAACAACGGTACCGGGCTTCTGGCGAGTGGGAGCGGCGCCATTCTCCGGGCCGCGCATTCGGTGGTCACGGGGAATGGTACTGGAGTGAATACTCGCAGCGGCGGCATCCTAAATAGCTACGGCGACAACGATATCAATGGCAACACGAATGACAACACGGCAGCTCTGACCCCGATCTTCACGCATTGACGCCCTCCGCGCAACGGGCCGTCTCCGGCGCTCCCCCCAGCGCGCCGCGGGCGTCCCCGCTCGCGGCGCCCCCGGTTCGATTCAGCGCATAGAGGTCACAGCACCACGACCCTTGTTCCGACTTTGACCCGCTCGTAAAGATCGATGGCGTCGGAATTCATCATCCTTATGCAGCCGGATGACACCGCCTTGCCGATCGAATCCGGCTCGTTGGTGCCGTGAATGCGGAAAAGCGTGTCTTTGTTGCCGTGGAATAGATAAAGCGCGCGGGCGCCGAGCGGATTTTCAAGCCCGCCCTCCATCTCCTCCGGCAGATCGGGGCGGCGCTGCAGCATTTCCTTGGGCGGAATCCAGCGCGGCCATTCGGATTTGCGGCCGACGCGCGCGACGCCCTTCCACGCAAACCCCTGGCGGCCGACGCCGATCCCATATTGAATGGCGCCGCCGCCTGGTTGCACGAGGTACAAATGCCGCGAGCCTGTGTCGATCACGATCGTGCCGGCCGGCTCATTCGTCGGGTTTTGCACCATCGCGGCGGTTTTCTGGTTGAAATTGACGCCAAGCTCGAGATCGCTGGCGCCGTAGGATTGGGAGCCCGGCCCCGACTCATATGGGTCCTCGGAAAAAGGCGGACCATAGGCATACGGGCGGCCGCGATAACGCGGCGCGGGCGGTGCGCTCGGATAGGCGTACTCGCCGGGATAAGAAGGATAGGCCGGATAACCGTAATAAGACGGATAGGTGGGGTAGTAGTTACCGTAAGTGCGCCGTTGCGCGAAAGCCGGCGCCGCCGGAATGAGAAGGACCACGGCTAAAATAAGAGAAGCCAGGCCAGCGCGGACAAAGCCGCCTTTTATTGCACGCATATGAGCCTCGGGATTCGATTCGCTGTCAACTTATCGAATGGGGCGCATGATTTTCTCAAAAAACGGCAAAATCGGGCCGCGGCATTCGACGGTTTTGCGCCGGCTCGCCGACGTTCAATGCAAAAACTGGCCGATTTCGCAGGACGCCAAACCGGCATCAAACGATCGGCGAGCGGTCAGAGCACGACAACGGGCGTGCCGACCTTGACCCTCGAATAAAGATCGACGACGTCGTCGTTGAGGAGGCGGACGCAACCGGAAGAGACCGCGCGGCCAATCGTATCTGGCTCGTTGGTGCCGTGAATACGAAACATCGTGTCGCCATGACTGTTGTAGAGATACATGGCGCGGGCGCCGAGCGGATTGGCAAGGCCGCCTTCCATGACGCGCGGCAGATCCGGGCGGCGCAACAGCATGGCGGCGGGAGGCGTCCAGCTAGGCCATTCGGCGCGGCGGCCGATATGGGCGCGCCCAGACCACGCAAAACCCTCGCGTCCGACCCCGACCGCATAGCGCATCGCTTTGCCATCTTCCATCGACAGATAGAGATATCGATCCTTGGTGTCGATGGTAATCGTGCCTGCGCGCGCATGTGTTGGATCGTCGACGATCGTGCGGGTCGATTGAACCTCGCGCTGCACATCGGTTGGCAGGCTCACCGGCTGGACTTGACGATTCATAAGCCCCGAGGGCGAGTCGCCGTCGAAGGCTTGCGCGCCAGTGGCAATGAGCGCGGCGAGCCCGGCCAGCACGAATAGACGAGTTGTCGAGAACTTGATCATTGGTTTGGCACCCCGTTCGTCAGCCATGCTGAATTTTTTCGCATGGTTAACGCGCAACCTTGGCGGTTCGTTCCATCGCGACTCGCCGCGGATGTGATTTTTTCGGCGGGCGGGGACGGGATGGCGCGGATGTTATTTCCAGCGCGTCAGTTTCGTGGCCAAGAGAAATCGTCGACCCGGCCGGGCTTTGGGGCGAGCGGCCTGCCCTGCTGCAAGGTTTGCTCGATCAAAGCCCGCGCGGCGTTATTCGCTGTCCCGGCGGATACCGTCCGCGTGGCGAGCGCGCCGCCTGGGGCGAGCACGGGGCCGGTCAAAGGCAGGATAGGGCCGGCAACCGGTTTCGGCAAAGGCGGGGACTCGCTCCCCGGTAAAGCCGGATTTGTTGGCGTTCCCGTATCATCTGGGTTTGCTACGTTTGCCACGTTCGGGGGGGCGCCTTCTGGCATTCCCGGCTCGCTCTTTTTCCCTACCTCGTCGAGATTGCGGCGGATCTCGGGTTCGACGAAATGGGCGAGCTTGCGCGCCCCCGCCTTGGTGAAATGGACCCCGTCGGCGGCGCGCAACCGCACGGTCTGACCGTTGATGTCGGGGCCAACAGCACTGTATTGACCGGCCTCGTCGGCGAACGCCTCCCATATGTCGATGTAGGTGGCGCCGGCCTTTTCGGCGTAGGCGCGATAGAATTCATTGAAGGCCAGCGCATCCTCGGAAAGTCGCTCGCTTTTCAGGATCGGCAGGCCGACCCAGACGAGTGGAATTTTCTTGTCGCGGAACATTGCCGCGATTGTTTCGATCCGATGGGTGTAGGCCGCTTGCCATTCGGGCGAGCGTGGCTCGTAGCTGCCATTGGCATCGCGCAAGGATTGCCGGTCGTTGCTGCCGATCAACATGACGGCGAAATCGATTTTCTCGCCGCTCGCGAGCATGTCTTGCGTGGCCCTTGTCCAATCGAAGAAATCGTCGCGGACGAGGCCTGAGTCTTCTTTCGCCTTTCGCAGAATGGCGACCTCCGGCCGGTTCTCGAACGCTTCGGTTAGTCCCCGCGCCAGCATTTGCCCGAGGCTGTCGCCGAGGACCGCGACGAAATAGGAAGGTGCGACGGCGGGATTGGCGGGTGTCTTTGCGATTGCTTTTTCCGTCGGGCGGTTTGACCTCGGCCGCGCCCGATAGAATTGCGGCGCGGCCCGGCGGATTTCCGGCCTTGGTTTCACGGCGCGGCCCGGCGGCGGATTTGGCCGGAACAATTGCTCGAACCAGCCAAAGGGGTCGATTTGCGCAAGCGCGGGCTGGCTGGCCGCCAGAGACAGCAAGAATGTGATTGCCGCAAGCGCGGCGGCGGCCGGCTTCGGGAAAAGCCATGCCCACCTCGCGCAATCTTGCCGCCCGGAATTCTTCGCCATGCGGGCCACTCTACCGCACAAAAGCCTTGGATGCACGCGGCGTTGCGGCGGCGGTCCGGACTTCGCTCCCATGGTTATAACCCCAGGCGAAGAGCAAGCAACGCTCCCGCGCAACGGGCCCGGAGGCCGGGGAAGATCGGTGCGTCCTTTTTTGAGCGCCGCGCGGCAAGATTCGCGCCCCGTGCGGCGCAGCCGGCGTGACTGGTTTCGCGCCGCGATGCCCCCTCTTCCGCCCGTTCGTCATTCGACCTGCAAAAGCAGCGCGACAAGCTCGCTTTGGCGATGCGTGCCGGTCTTGGCGAACACCGCT
>JBOHJV010000003.1:0-2371 GCA_050728695.1 Methylocella sp.
CGCCTTCGGTCGATTGAAGGACTTTAGGCGAATCGCCACGCGTTACGACAGGCTGGCGCGTAACTTCCTGGCCTCTGTTTGCATCGCCGCCGCACTTGTTTGGTGGATTTAATGAGTCTGGACCCTAATGAGCAAAGGCTGTATGGGCAGCGCATATGGAGCGTTTAACTGATTCATCGTTTGAGTAACCCCCCTTGTTCGCGGCAGAGCAAATTTGCTCTACATCACAAGAGAATTATCTCACGAAAAGCTCAGAAAATAAAGAGCTTGGCAATAAGGGGCGACAACCGATAAGCAAAATCAGTACCTTATAGCCGCGTGCAACATTACACTGTTGTAATGTTGTCAATGGATTATTTTGTGCGGGCGTTTTTGTGTCACGCGCATCGGTGCCTGATGCCGGGCACCGCGCCGGAGGGCCCCCTGCCGCGCGCCCGGTCCATAGCGCGGGGCGCTGAGTGCCCTGCGAGTCTGGCACGATGGATTTTGGCCCGAAGCAAACTTGGGCAGTCTGTAGGCTTCCTAGAGGCTAGCGGGGGAATCCGTCAGCGCATTGCGGCGCTTGGTTTAACCCCTTGATCTTATTTGAGTAATCTCGGCGCTCGGCTTCCGGTCCATGGCTCCGGATATGATCGAACCAATCGTCTCTACCGCCCGCCTCATCGGGTCCGCATCCAAATGGGCATATCGATGCGTAGTCGCGGCTTGCGAATGGCCTAGAAGCTTCCCGATAATCGGCAGGCCCAGCGAAGCCCCGGCCCCGAAAGATGCAAACGAATGCCGCAAATCGTGAATGCGGAGCCCATCTAGCCCGGCCGCTTTCGTCACAGCGGCCCATGGCTTCTTCAAATCGGCGCGCGGCGCACCGTCTTTGGCGCCCGGAATGATAAAAGGATTGCCTGCAATGCGGGGCAGGCCGGCAAGCACTTCAAGCGCCGCCGCGCTCAAATAGACCGGCTTCCTTCCCGTCTTTGAGTCGGCCAAGAAAATTACGCCGCGTTCGATATCGACATGCTGCCATTTCGCGTCCAAGATTTCACGAAGGCGCGCGCCGGTCAGGATCAAAAGCCGAATCGCCGCAACGGCGAACGGATCAAGTTTCACCCGCCGCTTATCAGATTTTGGCGCGTGCTTCGCGTTCGGCTTCGCATCGTCTACCTCATATTGCAGGCCGACGGTCTCGCCTTCTTTAAGCACATCGCCGAGCCGCGCCAGCTCATCGCTTGCGAGAAATCTTTCCCGGCCGCATTCAGGGTATCTTTCAAGCCGGCAGGGATTCGAATTTGCTTCGACCTCACCCTGCCGAGCGGCCCAATGCCATATCGATGAGACTACCGCCAATGCTTTGTTCGCTTGATACGGGGTATTGGCCAGCTTGCCATGAAGCCGCGCTACATCGGCGCGCGTCACGTCCACAATTCGCTTTGACCCGATGGCCGGCAGAATGTGAAGCCGGAGAGTCCGCCCATATTCTTCGTCTGTGCGACCCTTGCGCTTGGCCGCGACATGCAGGCGCATAAAGTCTTCTGCAACGTTGCCAAACGTCCGCCGAGCGCGCTCGGCCCGGCGCGTAGCTATCGGGTCATTGCCGCTCTCAATCGAGCCCAAGAGCTTCTTTGCTTCGCTCCGGGCCTGGTCCGGTGTCAGGCGCCCATGCGCGCCGATGGTGACTCGATGGCTGCGCCCAGCCCGCCGGTATTGCGCGACATAGACCTTTTTACCGGACTCGAATGCGCCAACGCCAAAGCCGGCAATCGCGTCATCCCAAAGGAATTCACGATCCTTGCCCAGCGGGCAAACGAGGGCGTCGACACTTCGCTTGGAGATTCGACCCTGTGGCATAAGCTTCGCCTTCAATTCTTGCTTCCGGTAAGCGCTTTTGGTAAGCGCCCGGTAAGCAAGATCAGAATGGCTACAGACGACACCATAAGTCAAGAGAAAATTTAGCCGTTGTAATCCCTAGCCTATGTGATATACCAGAAAGCATCGTGAGGCACCATAAAATGCGGACCGTCAAATTCGTAATGAGGGGGTCCGGTGTTCGAATCACCGTTGCGGCACCATTTCACACGAAAACCCAATATTCCAATCCAAGTTTGCGGGCCTGTGGCGAACCCGATTCCCGCTCCAATCTTTGATAGCGCCTCAAGCGACGATCAGGCGAACGCCGGCGGCTGCAATCATATCCTGGTGCTCCCGCGCTAGCCCCGCGTCGGAAACGATCACGTCGATGGCGGACAAGTCGCACAGCACATGACCTCCGATCTGCTCGAACTTGCTCGAATCGGCCAACAGCACGACCTCATCGGCGCGTTCGAGCAACCGCCGCCCGGCCTGGACCAGCAAAGCGTCGGCCAGCATGGGACCGCGT
>JBOHJV010000003.1:2471-45708 GCA_050728695.1 Methylocella sp.
CCGACAAGGCAAGAGCGAGCGCTCGAAAAGCCAGATCAGACGATCCCGGCGCCAAAGCTCACGGCCTTGCGTTCCTGCGCCTTGCGCGCCCGCCAGCCAGCGTCGCGATACGCGGCGAGCGCATCGATTGCCCCGCCACCTTCAAAACGCGCCATCGCGATGATCGGCGTCACGTCGGTGCGGTAGGCGCGCCGGAGCGCTTGAAGCGCCATCATCGCGTCATTGTCGATCTGTGCTTCATGCAGCGCCTCGCGATCGACGATCAGGGCCTTGGCATAGGCCGAAGCGATCGCCTCGGCCGAGGCGATCAGGCTTTCGATCGGATCGGTCACGTTGTGGGATTGGTCGATCATATAGGCCGGATCGAAGCCGGCCCGCGGGTTGAGCCTCGCCTCGACCAATTCGTTGAAGACGAGGAACAGCTGGTGCGGATTGATTGACCCCGCGTCGAGATCGTCGTCGCCATACTTGCTGTCGTTGAAATGGAAGCCGCCGAGCTTACCGAAGCGATGCAGCCGCGCCACGATCTGCTCGATATTGGTGTTGGGCGCGTGATGACCCAGGTCGATCAGGCACTTCGCCTTGCCCCCGAGTTCCCGAGCGGCCAGGATCGACGTGCCCCAATCGGAGATGACGCTCGAATAGAACGCCGGCTCATAGAATTTGTGTTCGATCAGCATCAGCCAATCATCCGGCAATGCCGCGTAGATCTGCGCCGCCGATTCCAAATAGCGATCGAGCGAGCCGGAAAGATCCTGCTGTCCTGGAAAGTTGGTGCCGTCGCCGATCCAGACCGTTAGCGCCTTGGAGCCAAGCCACTCACCGATCTCAATGCACTCGATGTTGTGCTCGACGGCTTGGCGCCGCGCGCCCGGATCGACTGACGAGAGGCTGCCATTGCGGTAGCTGACCTTTTGGTCGGGCTGGTCCTGAAACGTATTCGAATTCACCGCGTCAAAAGCAAGACCGAACGCCGCCGCTTCCTCGCGCAGCGCCTTATAATCCTTCACCTTATCCCACGGAAAATGAGGCGAAACCCGCGGCGTTATCCGCACGAGCTGTTGCACGACAGCGCAATCTTCGAGCTTCTCCCGAATGTTGGTTGGTTCGCCAGGAATGGGGAATTTGCCGAAGCGCGTGCCGCCGCGTCCCACGCCCCAGCTCGGAACCGCGACGGAGAAGTCGGCGAGCTCGGCTTTGACGGAATTGATGTCACATCCGCGCCGCGCCAGTTGACGGTCGAGGCTTTCATAGTCGTCCCGCAGCGCTTCGATTTCGCGCGCGTTCAGACTGTCGATCCGATCCTGCGCCAACAGAAGCTCGAGCATGACAAAATCCTCCCTGTCGGCCGCGTCAGCGGACAAAGGCCTGCGCGTTGCCCGCGTCGACGTTGATCATGTTGCCGGTCGACTTGGAGGAGTAATCAGACGCGAAGAAATAGACGGCCTCGGCGACATCCGGCGGCAGGACGGCCTGCTTTAGCATCGATCGATTGCGGTAATATGCCTCGAGCTCCTCGCCGGCGTCGATGCCGTAGGCGCCGGCGCGCTCCTGACGCCAGGCTCCGTCCCAAATCTTGGATCCCTTGATGACCGCATCGGGATTGACAACGTTGACGCGAATGCCCGCCGGCGCCCCTTCGAGCGCCAGACAGCGGGCGAGATGCAGCGCCGCTGCCTTGGCCGATGCATAAGCGCTCGCGTTGGTGGCCGCGGCGACGCCGTTCTTCGAGCCGATGAAGACGATCGATCCGCCATTATTTGCCTTCATCAGCGGGAACGCCGCGCGCGCGGTCAGGAAATAGCCCTCGGCGAGCACATCGTAGTTTTTGCGCCAGAGCGCGACCGTGGTTTCCTCGATCGGCGCGGACGATGCTATGCCGGCATTGGCGACGAGAATATCAAGGCCGCCGAATTCTCTCGCACAGCTATCGAACGTGGCTTGCACCTGATTTTCGTCCGTGACGTCGCAGACCGAATGGCGGACAACATCCTTGCCGAACCGGCTGGCCAAGTCGTTGTGGACTTGCCTCGCCGCAGCAGCGTCGCGGTCGACCAGCATCACGCATGCGCCATCGGCGAGCAGCCGCAGGGCGGTGGCCGCGCCAATGCCGCCCGCCCCGCCGGTGACGAGCGCGATTTTTCCGGCCAATGGCCTGGGTTTAGGCATGCGCTGAAGCTTGGCTTCCTCCAGCGCCCAGTATTCGATGTTGAAAGCTTCCTGCTCGGCGAGCCCGACATAGTTGCCGATGGATTCCGCGCCGCGCATCACATTGATCGCATTGCCATAGAATTCGCTTGCGAGCCGTGCCGTGGTCTTATCGGCGGCGAATGTCATGCGGCCGATCCCGGGGAGCAAGACGACCACCGGATTGGAGTCGCGCATCTTGGGATTGTCCGGGCGAGCACAGCGCCGATAATAGGCGGCATAGCACTCGCGGTAGTTCGCGATCGCGCCTTCGAGATAAGCGTCCTCGCGAATTTTCGCCGGGTCGAGCGTCAACGGAACGATCTTCGTGCGCAGGAAGTGATCAGGGCACGACGTGCCGATGGCGGCGAGCCGCGTAAAGTCGACGGAACCGACAAATTCCAGAGCCTCCGGGTCATCGGAGAAGTGGCCGATCTTAGGCCGGTTCTCGGCCATGAGCCCGCGGAGCTTGGGCATCAGCCGCGAGGCAATTTCTCGGCGCCCGTCGGCCGGCAGCGCGGCGATCGCTTGACCACCGAATGCCGGTCGCCTCTTAAGCTTCGCGTTAAGATATTCCGCTGCCTGAGCGATCAGTTGAATGGTGTTTCGATAGCAGGCCTTGGAAGTGTCGCCCCAGCAGATAACGCCGTGGCCACCCAATATCACTCCCTTAAGGCGGGGATTGGCCGCAACATAGTCGCGCAGGCGCAGGCCGAGGTCGAAACCAGGACGCTTCCAGGGAAGCCAGCCGACCTCGCCGCTCCAGATTTCGCGGGTCGCCGCCGTTCCTCCCGAGGATGCGGCCAGCGCTATGACCGCGTCCGGATGGACATGGTCGACATGCGCGAACGGGAGATAGCCATGCAGCGGCGTGTCAATCGAGGCGGCGCGCGGATTGAGGTTGAAGGTGCAATGGGGGAGATAGCCCACCATCTCATCTTCTTGGGAAAGGCCGCGGTAGAGCTTTTCCAGGCCGAGAAGCTTGCCGAGGTAGAGCGTGGAGAAGCCATCGAGCTTCATCGAGCAGAGATCGCCGCCCGAGCCCTTGACCCAGAGCACCTCGACCGGCTCTCCGCCGAGGGGATCGGTCTCAGCGAGCTTGGCGGACGTATTGCCGCCGCCAAAATTGGTCACCGTGAGATCGGAGCCGAGCAGATTGGACCGGTAGAGCAACAGCTCCGCGGGCGGCAATGCCGCGGCATCGGAGTCGGACCACCGATCCACCGGGATCTGAAACAGCATGGCAGACGGAGCACGCGCCCCCAGAGTGTCAAGAACATCGCTCATTTCGAATTTCTCACGTATGAAGGAATCGGGCGGATTTCCTAGCAACAGGACTAGTCAAAATCAATCATAATCGATAATAATCAAACCATTAGCGGCCTGGGAGGAGCCATCGAAATGGCGACAATCGTCCTCGATGTAGGGAAAACCCTAGCCAAGCTAAGCCTTTGGACAGAAGACGGAAAGCTGATCGAAATACGAACTCGTCCCAACGCCACAGTAAACTCGAGAGGCTACCGCGCTCTCGACGCGCAGGGCATCGAGGACTGGATGGCGGGCGTGCTTTGCGAATTCGCGCGGATGGCCGCGGTCGAGCACATCATCCCCATCGCTCATGGTTCGGCCGTGGCGATCGTGCGCGACGGCGCTCTCGTCCGCGCGCCCATGGATTACGAGGAACCTATTCCCGCGGCCGAACGGCGGCGCTACGACCTGGAGCGCGATGGTTTTGCCATGACGGGATCGCCACCGCTTCCCGGTGGTCTCAATCTTGGAGTTCAACTGCACCGGCTCGAACAGCTCCACCCCAATCTTTTGACGAGCGGGACGGAGATACTTCCATGGCCGCAATATTGGGCGTGGGTGATCTCAGGAGTGGCCGCGTCGGAAGTGACCAGCCTTGGCTGCCATTCCGATCTTTGGCGGCCGATCGAAGGAACTCCGTCGGCGCTCGCCTTGGCGCGCGGCTGGGCCAATCGTTTCGCGCCGTTCAGGCGTGCGGACGCGGTGCTCGGCGCCATTTCCCCGGCGTGGGCCGCGCGCACCGGCCTTTCTCCCGATGTCCGCATCCACTGCGGCCTGCATGATTCAAACGCCGCCCTGCTTGCGGCCCGAGCAAACCCCGAGATTGCCCTCAACGAGTCGACGGTGCTGTCGACAGGAACGTGGTTTGTTGCGATGCGCACGCCCGCGGCCGGTTCGCCCGTCGACATTTCTGCGTTGCCCGAGGGACGCGATTGCTTCGTCAATGTCGACGTATTCGGACAACCCATTCCGTCGGCCCGGTTCATGGGCGGCCGCGAAATCGAGACGCTGAACGGAATCGACACAGAGCGCAGCGATATCGCGCAAGATCCGTCGAAACTGCTCGCGGCCGTGCCGGCGGTACTTCGGAGCGGCGTAAGCATAAAGCCCACCGTGACGCCCGGCTGCGGCCCTTTCCCGCATGGCCGCGGGCGCTGGATCGGCAAACTGCTCGACCCTTTCGAGCGCGGCGCGGCAGTCTGCATTTATGCCGCGCTCGTGGCCGACGTTTCGCTGGACCTCATCGGCGCGAAGGAGCGGGTTCTGATCGAAGGGCGATTTGCGGAGGCGGAGGTTTTCGTGCGGGCTTTGGCGAGCCTGCGCCCCGACGCAAAAGTGTATGTCGGCGACGCGCGCAACGATGCCTCCTACGGCGCGCTGCGTTTGATCGATCCGGATTTGCCGCCGCCGTCCGCCTTGCGGCACGTCGCGCCGCTCGATCAGGATCTCGACGGCTTCCGCGACCGCTGGCGCGACGAAGCCCGCGCGGAGGCGTTGGCGTGAAGGCGGCATCCGCGCTCGACTATCGCGAGCTCGCTCGGCGGCGTCTGCCAAAATTCTTGTTCGAATATATTGAAGGCGGCTCTTACGCCGAGGTGACACTCAAGCGGAATGTCGCCGATCTCGAAGCCGTGCCGCTGCGCCAGCGCGTTCTGCGCGACGTATCAAACCTCGATCTTTCGACCGAGCTGCTCGGGCAAAAGCTTGCGATGCCGATCGCGCTCGCGCCAGTCGGATTGGCCGGCTTGAACGCGCGCCGCGGCGAGTGCCAAGCAGCGCGCGCTGCGGAGGCGGCGGGCGTTCCTTTTTGCTTGTCGACATTCTCTCTATGCCCTATCGCTGAAGTAACGCGCGCCGTTACCCGGCCAATCTGGTTTCAGCTCTACATGCTCCGCGACCGCGGTTTTATGCGCGACTTGCTTGCGCGAGCGCTTGAGGCGGGCTGTTCGACGCTTGTCTTTTCCGTCGACATGCCGGTGCCGGGGGCGCGCTATCGCGACTATCGCTCGGGGCTTGCCGGTACGCCGGGAATTGCTGGCTCGATCCGGCGGTTCTGCCAGGCGGTTGCGAGGCCTCGCTGGGCCTGGGACGTAGGGGTCCGAGGATCTCCGCACCAGCTTGGCAATGTCGCGCCCTTGCTCGGGAACAACACGGGGCTCGAGGACTACTTCTCCTGGCTGAGCAACAATTTTGATCCGGCGGTCAGCTGGCGGGATTTGGAGTTCCTTCGTGCGGAATGGAAAAAACCGCTCGTCGTCAAGGGCATTTTGGACGTGGAAGACGCGAAGTCCGCCGCCAAAATTGGCGCGGACGGCATTGTTGTCTCGAACCACGGCGGGCGCCAGCTCGACGGCGTTCCCTCCACCATTCGTGCCTTACCGTCAATCGCCGAAGCTGTAAGCGACAAGCTGACCGTGCTTGCGGACGGCGGCGTGCGTTCGGGGCTCGATGTCGTGCGCATGCTGGCTTTGGGCGCGAGCGCCGTACTGCTTGGCCGAGTCTGGGCCTTTGCGCTGGCTGGCGGCGGCGAGGCAGGCGTCGCGCACATGCTGCAACTGGTAGAGGCGGAAATACGGGTGGCCATGGCCCTCACTGGCGTCACCAGCATTGGTGCAATCACCCGCGACATCCTGGTTCAAGAAGAAAGTTTTGGCCGCACCGGGCATTGCCCAGTTTGCGGCAACTGATTAGGCTGTATACCGCGTCTCGTGGATGACGACTCATGGTGGGAGCGTCATTGCGAGGAGCGAAGCGACGAAGCAATCCAGAAGCGCCGGAAGGGGACCGGATTGCTTCGCTTCGCTCGCAATGACGGCCTTCGGCAAAGGTTCTCGGGGGCGCGGGACGGCGGCAGCGGTGTTTTACGAGATGGCGGAGGAAGCAAAGCCCGGCGATGGCGGGCCCGGCACCAAGGAGGCCGAGGCCTTCGTCGATGCGCTCAACCATTCGGCCGAGCGCGTGCAGACGCTGTGGTTCAGCTTCCTCACCTTCATGCTCTATCTCGCGATCGCGACGGGCACTACCACGCATCGCATGCTCTTTCTGGAAGAGCCGCTTAATCTGCCGGTGCTCAATATCAAACTGCCGCTCTTGGGCTTTTATATTCTCACGCCCATCATTTTCGTCGTCTTCCATTTTTATATGCTGTTGAACCTCGTGCTTCTCGCCCGCACGGCGGACGGTTTTAAGAAGGCACTGGAGTGCGCATTTCACAACGATGACAAGGCGAGCGAAACGTTTCGCATGCGCATTGAAAACGCGTTGTTCGTGCAACTCCTGGTCGGCGCCAGGCGGGAGCGCGAAGGGATCAACGCCAAGCTCTTGAGCGCGATGTCTCTGATCACCCTCGCGCTCGCACCGGTCGTTTTGCTGCTAATGTTCGAGATCGCGTTCCTGCCTTATCACAGCGAATGGATCACTTGGTGGCATCGTGGTTTGCTGTTAGTCGACCTCGCGCTCGTATGGACTCTATGGCCGGGCTATCGAAGCGGTTGGGGCGTGCGCTTATGGCCGCAGAGAACTTGGTGGCTTGCGTTGCCGGGCGTTTTGAGCGCGGTGGCGCTGGTCTATGCGGTGATGGTGGCGACATTTCCCGACGAGCGCATCTATTTGGCGACCAATTGGCTGCATGGGACATCTCATTGGGATCTCTCAACTTGGGATTTTTCAACCAATCTTCTAAAATCAGCCGGAAAACGGAATCGGTATGGGTGGATCGCGCCTGTTAACACTTTGGATCTTCACGGGGAAGATTTGATCGATGACGCAAGACTGAAGCAGATCATCAAGAAAAACGAACGTTCGGCCGGTGTGCGTATTGATATATTCGTCAGATTACCCCAACGGTGGGTGGCCACCTTGGGCCTCGCTGGACGAGACTTAACCGAATCGAACTTCGGCAGCGCAGACGTCCGTCATGTTGATTTTTCCGGCGCGATCCTCAATCGCGCCTCTTGCGTTTTTGCATGGGCCGATAACGCGCACTTCAATGGCGCCCAGCTTCAGGGCGCGGTACTTGTTGGCGCGCAGCTCCAGCATGCGTCGCTCGTTGGCGCGCGTCTACAGCGCGCGGTGCTCAGCGCCGCGCAACTCCAGGGCTCGGTGCTCGACCGCGCGCAGCTCCAGGGCGCGTCGCTCGACTCCGCACAGCTTCAGGGTGCGTCGCTCAAAGATGCGCAGCTCCAGGGCGCGTCGCTCGCGGGTGCGCAGCTCCAGGGCGTCGAGCTACACAACGCGCAGCTTCAAGGCGCGTCTCTCGACTCCGCGGAGCTTCAGGCGACGCAGCTCACAGGTGCGCAGCTTCAGGGCGCGTCGCTCGACCACGCGCAGCTCCAGGGCGCGTGGCTCAGCGGCACACAGCTTCAGGGTGCATCGCTCAAAAGCGCGCAGCTCCAGGCCACGTGGCTCAATGGTGTGCAGCTTCAGGGCGCGTCGCTCGACGGGACGCAGCTCCAGGGCGCGTGGCTCAGCGGCGCACAGCTCCAGGGTGCATCGCTCGACAACACCCAGCTTCAGGGCGCGTGGTTCGAACGGGCACAGCTTCAGGGTGCATCGCTCAAGAACGCGCAGCTCCACGGAGTATGGCTAGAGAATGTATTCGTTTGGAGAGCCGACGCTCGAGAGGCGGACTGGAAGGATGCACGCGTCGCCAATCCGGAGCCTGACCAAAAATACTCATGTGAAAACGGTGAGGGAGCCATCTGCGACTGGACGGCCGATGCGTTCGAGAAATTTAAAAAGCTGATCGCCGAGCAGATTCCTGAGGGCGAAAAACGGCGCTTGGCAATGGAAAAAATCGAAAAACGTCTAGATCCAAATGAGGCCCAAGACGGGGAAAAGGAAATGGCGAGGGACTGGGCCGACCGTGAACGGGCGTCCCGCGATCAAAGAGTCTCTCGGGAGAGCGCCGCCCAGCAATGGATGACCAGCGTCGCCGAATTATGGCTCAAAGCAGGTTGTGCTCCCAAGGGAGCGCCTTATGTCGTTCGAGCGTTACTTGCCAGGACTGACGAATTACTGTTTCCGTCTAGCGCGCCCGAAGTGCGGAAGGTCGCCACAGCCTTTCTTGACAAGGATTGCGCCGGGGCGCGCGGACTTTTGGAGGATGAAATCGCAAGACTCAAAGAGATCCGCGATCGCACTCCGCTGCCCGCGCCAAAGCCGTGACGCGAAGTTCCGGCGCGGGGCATCCTTCGAGACAGCCCTTCGGGCTTCCTCAGGATGAGGGACGCTTTTGCCGCTACGATGCCGCTACGATTGCGACGCCTGAATCACCAACCACCCCCGCCGTAGGCGAAGGGATAAAAATAAGGATAATAATAAGAATAATAATAAGGATAAGGGTAGCCCCAAGCGGGGTAACCATAGGAACCACCGCCATAGCGAGGACCATAATAGCCGCGGCGGTAGTAACCGCGGCCGTGGTAACCGCGGCGGTAATAGTGGACATCGATTGCCTGGTTTGACGCCGCTGAACCCACCGCGGCCGTATTCGCCAGAACCGGGGTAGCCCACGAAGGGTCAGCCGCGCAGATCGCGACCGCACCGCCGAGTAAACCGGCAGCGCCAAGTGCCATCGCATGTTTCATCGTTTTGGTGCTCATGGATTGTCCTTTTCGATTGCGTCCCCTTCGGGGTGTCAGGAGGCTGTTCGACAAAGAGCATAGTCCAGTTAAAAACGTTCGAGCAAATAGCATAAAGCGCAATTGATTTTGTACCGCGGTACGAAATTGAGACATCCGGCCGCGCCTGCTCGGGTGCCCAATGATAGGGCGGCGGCGGCCAGTCAATCGCGCGGCGGTTCCGTTTCCCAGTTGAACGATTTGTTAGCCGGCTTTCACGCCCACGTCTTCCCGAACTCGTCTAGGGCAAAATCTGCGTAAGATCGCGGCTTCGATCTTCCACGAGGACGGTCAGCGTTTCCAGGGCCGCGGGGTCAATTCCCTTGCCGAGATGGCGCTCGGCGAGACCTTGCGCGACGGACTCTTCCTCGGCCGCCGGGTTCATGCAAAGCCCGAGAATGTGGTCGGCCAATTCCGTGACGGTGAACCCGCCAGCCGACGCCGAAAGCGGAGCCTCGAAGTTCAAGCGCTCCTCCAAAGTGGCCCCCAACTCAACCGCCATCAGGGAATCGAGGCCAATATCGGCAAGCGGTTTGCCGCGGTTCAAATTCTCTTGCGGGAGCCGCAAGATATGGGCGATTTCCTCGACGATCACGCCGATGATTTCCTTGCGCGCTTCTTCCAGGGGGAGCGTCGCGACCAAGGCGCGGATGTCGACCTTTCCACGGTTTTCGGCGGCAGCCGCTTCGTCCACGCGAACGAGCCTGCTAAACGCCGGCGATTGCAGCAGCGGCAAATGGGCGCGCGCGGTTGACCAGTTCATCTCGCTAATGACGAGAACGGCCTCATCGAGGGCCGTGCCCGGACCGGCGAGGGCCTCGGCCATGAGATTGAGTGCGTCGCGAGCGATCATGGGCTTGACCCCGGCGCGGCTCGCAAGCATGTCCCTGACGACGCGGTTTCGCGCCAGCAAGCCCACGTCTTCGATCCCTCCAAAGGCAATGGCGAGCGCGGGCAGGCCGGCCGCTCTTCTTTGCCGCGCGAGCCCTTCGAGGAAGCCGTTGGCCGCGACATAGCTGCCCTGACCGGGATTGCCGATCGCCGTGGTCGCCGAGGAGAACAGAACGAAATAATCAAGCGGCAGATCGCGGGTCAGCCGGTCGAGGTTCTCGGCGCCCGTCACTTTCGGCGCCAACACTTTTTTCAGCCGTTCGGCATCGAGATTGGCGATCAGCGCATCGTCGAGCACCATCGCGGCATGAAACACGCCGGCAAGCGGCGGCAGGGTGCGGCCAAACTTAGAAATGAGCTTCTCGACCGCCGCCGCATCGGCGACATCGAGCGCCTCGGCGTGGACATTGACACCGCGTGTTTTGAGACTGGCGAGCGCCTCCCGCGCCTCGGGGCTCGCCGCGCCGCTCCGCCCGGCAAGGACGAGATGACGCGCGCCGCGCTCGGCAAGCCAGCGCGCCGTCGCTAGCCCGAATCCGCTGCAACCTCCGGTGACAAGATGCGACTTGTCCGGCGCGGGCTTGAACTGGCGGCGCGGCGCAATTCCAAGCTCGCTTGCCTCGGGCGGCGTGATGACGATTTTGCCGACATGGTCGGACTGCTGCATGAGCCGCATTGCGTCGATGAATTCGCGCCCCCTAAAAGTGCGATACGGCAAAGGGGAGAATTCGCCGTCCGCGATAAGCGCGATGACTTCCCTGAACAATTGCCGGGCTTTGTCCGGTTGCGCGAGCATGAACTGGTCGAGATCGACGCCGAAGTAGGTAAGGTTATTGCGGAACGGGCGCAGACCGATATGCGTGTTCGCCAGATAGTCGCGCTTGCCGAGTTCGACGAAACGGCCGAACGGGGCGAGCAACCCGACTGTCAGCTCCATCGCCTCGCCCGCAAGGCTGTTGAGCGCGACCGCCACGCCGCCGCCCGTCGCCCGGCGCACGCCATCGACGAAACCGTGGGCGCGCGCGTCAAAGACATGTTCGGCGCCAAGCGCCGCGGCGAGATCGCGTTTTTCAATCGAGCTTGCGGTCGCGATGACCCGCGCGCCGCGCCAGCGAGCGACTTGCAAAGCCGCGAGACCGACGCCGCCCGCCCCGCCATGGATAAGAACCCATTCGCCTTGCTCGAGACGGGCGCAAGCGACCAGGGCATAATAGGCGGTGAGAAAGGCGACCGGAATGGTAACGGCGGCTTCGAGCGGCAGGCCCTCCGGGACCCTTGCCACCGTCCTTGTGTCCACGGTGACATGGGTGGCGAACGCTCCTCCGGTAATGGCGACAACGGCATCGCCGGGTTTGAGATCTTCGACATTCGCTCCCGTCGCGACGACATGGCCCGCGCATTCAAGGCCGAGGGCCGGACCGGCCAACCCACCTTCGAGCATTTCGTCCGGCAGAACCGAAAGCCCCCACATGACGTCACGGAAGTTAAGGCCGGTTGCCGCGACGGCTATTTCCACTTGCCCGGGTCCGGGCGGGCGACGCTCGATCGGCGTCCAGCGGATGCGGTCGAGGCCGATCCCGTCGCCCTTTTCGAGCCGGCTCGCTGGCACAGGCGGCTGCCGCGCCGCCGTGGCTACGGACTCGCGCGCTTGCAAACGCACGACCCTTGTAGAATGCGCGTCGAGAATGATTTCCGTCTCGGCCGTCCCGGAAAGAACGATCTCGGCGAGCCGCCGCGCTTTGACGGCCGCCGGTAAGCCGGGGTCGAGATCGACGCGGCGCACGTCAAGCGCTGGAAATTCGTTGGCGAAGCTGCGTGTAAAGGCCCAAAATCCGGTTTCGGCGGGATCCGTCGCTCCCTGTGCGGCGCGCAGCGCGCCGGGACTTTCGATCCAAAGCCGCCGCTTTTGTTTTCCATGGTGCACCGCGAAGTTTTTGAGAGAAAGGCATCGCTCCGCGAGATGCCCAGCTGATGTCGCACCAGCCGCCATGACGGGCGCGAGAAAGACGATCGTGTCGGCGTCGGTGAACGGAAGCCGTTCGAACGCGCGCTCGTCCGCGATCGTGCAATCAACTCCGGCGGCCTCAAACAAGCTCGAGAGCGTGCTGGCGATTTCGGCCTGTCGCGGGTCGCTCCGGCCGGCGATCGCCACCTTGGCCGGAAGATATCGCCGCCCGGCGCCTGGCGGCATTTGTCCGGCGACGAGAAGCGCTGGGCCGGCCGCGGTCCCGATCGTCTTGACCGCGAGGCCGCGCAGGGGGGTGGCCGCGAACCGCTCCGCCCAATCGGACAGCGAGGAAAGCGATTCTGCCTCGGCCTCCGTGCCAAAGACCCGGTCCCCTAGGAGACCAAACACAAGATCGCGGAATAGCGAAGGCGCCGGCTCGATCGCGGCCAGCATGGCGCAGGGGGCCATCGCTTCGACAACCCGCGCGAGCAGCGCGGCGTTTGGCGCGATCCGGTGCAAGGCATCCGCCGCGACGACAAGATCGAAGGAGCCGCCGGTGAGATTCTTGAGGCCGTCGGCAAAGCAGATCCAAGGCTCCCGCGCAAAAGCCAGGCGGGCGCGTTCGAGACGCCGGGGATTGGGATCGACGATCGTCAGCCGTCCGCCGTGCGCATTTGCCAGTGCCGCGTCGTGCCACGACAAAGGGCCATGGCCGATCTGCAGGATCCGTAGCGCCCGGTCGCGCGGCCAGGACGCTTCCGAGCGGCGTAGAAGTTCGGCAATGAGCTTCGCCGCCGCGGCAACCGAGACCGATCCGATTTCGAACGAATCGATCATGGAGCCGGTACTCGGGGCGATCTCGCTTGCGCCCGCTGCCAAGGCCTCCATTGCGGCGCTGGAGCGAGCCGCCAGCAGAAGCTCGGCGGACCGATGCGGGTAATTCTCGGCGATACCCCGTAAAATATCCCCGGGAGCGGGCAGCGGAACGCCATCCGCCAAAACGAACCGTTCGCCATCGGAATGGACGAGGCCGCTCTTTTCGAGCGCAACCAGCAAATTGACGAGCCACAAGCGCCGTGCCGCGGGGAACCGTCCCGCCGCGATCTCCCGGTCCGGGGCGCACGCGCCGTCAATCGCCAGCGCGCAGGCAAGACGGTGGGCCGCTGCGGTGGCCCAACCTTCGATCAACATCAAATCTGGCGGCAGGGTATTCCCGGCGGCCGCCACCTCCGGGATCGCCGCTTTGACCAACTGGTCGAGCGAGAGCGGAGGATCGTGCGGGTTCGCGGTTGGCTCGTCGGCTAGGATTAAGGTTGGCACGAGAGAATGGCTGGCAAGGTCGCCCGCCCCGCGCGAACGTACCGCTTGGTAGCGGACGTCCTGCAACCTCGCGATGAGGGCGCCATCGCCGTCAATCAGCGCGAAATCGGCGACAATGGCACGCGCGTCGTGGCGGCGGACGTCGATCCGCGCCCGCGCGATCGCGGCGCCGGGTTTCTCCAGCCTAATCTCGCCGAAACGGACAGGCAAGTAGGCGGCGGGCCGGGGGCTCGAGGAATTGTCGGCAAAGAGCAGGATCAAACCGTGGAAACACGCATCGAGGCGGGCCGGATCGAGGCCATACTCGGGGATAGCCGCCACCGCGACCAGATCCACGAGGATGACATCTTCGCCGATCCGCGAGGCGGTCAAGACTTGCTGGAAGGCGGGACCGAATTCGAGGCCAAAACGGCGCGCGGCCGCATAGAGATCGGCGCCAATGACACGCTTTGCGCGTGGCCCTGGGATCGCGGAAATGGCGGCGGATGGCGCGGGTTTAAAGATAACTTTGGCCTTGGCATGACCGACAAAAGGAGCGTCGCTCAACCGCGCCCGGCTCATGATCTCGATAGTGCCCGTGGCCGGCGCCGCCCGGCATAAGATCTCGCGCGACACGTTCGGAGAGAACACCATCGGTTGGGCGATTTCGAGGCCATCGACCGTCGCGGCTTCCGCGCCGGTCCAATCGCGCGCGACGGCGAGCGCCATTTCGACGAAGGCGGCACCTGGAAGAAGCATTTGACCGTCGACGCGATGATCGGCGAGACCGGGCACGAGCAACGGGTCGAGCTGCGCGCGCCATTCGAGCGAATCGGACGAAAGACGCGCGCCAATCAACGGATGCGACGGACGCACGCGGAGCCACCCCGTCGATTCGGAGGTTTCCGCCAGCCGGTAGGGCTTGCGCCTCCATGGATAGGCGGGCAGGTTCGACACCGGACCTGGGTCGTCGCCGAACGCGAGATTTGCGTCGATTCGCGCGCCAAGCGACAAGGCAAGCGCAACCGCATGGCGGAACGGATCGCCCGCAACTGGCTTTTGCTCATGCAAGTCGAGCGTGGCAATCGGCGCTTCCGATTGTTCGGCAATCTTTCTAAGGTCAGAGAGCAGCACCGGGCCAGGCCCAATCTCGACAAAAACACGCGCACCAAGGCGTATCGCGAGCTGCACGGTTTCCATGAAGCGCACCGGCTCGCGGACATTGCGCCACCAATATCTGGCGTCGAGGCCGGCACTAGAAACGACGCCGGCGTCCACCGTCGAGAGAAAATTTGCCCGGCTCGATCCCGGCCGAATCCCTTTAAGATCGGCAAGGAACGGCGCCTCGACTGGCGCCATGAGATCGCTGTGGAACGGGTAGGCGAGATCGAGGCGGCGCATGCGCGCTTTTTGGGCGCGGCCCATCTTGGCGGCTTGATCCAAAGCAAAAGTTGGCCCCGCGACCGTGAAGCTGCGGGGCGAATTATACGCCGCTATGGCGAGTCCGGGCGCCTTGCGGACCAGTGACTCGATCACCTCGAGCGGGCCAAAGACCGCAGCCATGCCGCCGGCGCCGCGGACGGTCTCCTGGTGGCGGCTGCGCAAATAAATCACTCGGACAGCACTTTCGAGGTCAAGAATGCCGGCGGCCTCGGCGGCGGCGATTTCGCCCAAGCTGTGGCCGAGGACGATGGCCGGCGCGAGACCGAGCTCGGCGAGGCAACGTGTCGTTGCAACCTGGATCGCGAATATGAGCGGTTGGGCTACGCTGGTTTTCTTGAGGCTAGCGGCGATGCCGGAACCAAACATTGTTTCGGCGAGGGACCAGCCTGCGAGGCCCAGGAAAATACGGTCAACCGCGTTGAATTGCTCGCGGAAAACCGCGTCCGCCTCATACGCGGCCCGGCCCATGCCTGGCCATTGGCCGCCATTGCCTGAAAACACGAAGGCGACCGGCGCGGCGCGCGCAACCGCGGTGCCGGCGATTGCTGTCGAGCCCAAAGCATTCTTGCCGCCGGCTTGGTCCAGCGCCTCAATCAACGCCTTAGGCTCGTCAAGCGGGATCACGAGTCTTTCGGAATGGAGTTCGCGCCGGTGGCCCGTCACGGCGGCGATTCGCTGCGTTTCCGCTACGCCGGCGCGGGCGAGCCGAACCGAATATTGGCGCGCAAGGTCCGCCAAGCCATCCCGGCTCTGCGCGGAGAGCAGCAAAAACCGGGGCGCGTTCGCCGGGACATCCCAATTCGCGCGAGGTGGCGGGTCGGCGAGGATCACATGCGCGTTCGTGCCACCAAAACCTAACGAGCTGATCCCGGCATAACGCGCGCGGCCATTGCGGGGCAGCGCGAGGGGCGCGGCGCACACCGATAGGTTGAGATCAGCGAAGGGAATGTCGGGATTTGGTTCATCGAAATGCAGCGAGCGCGGCAATTCGTCGTGCTCGAGCGCGAGCATCGCCTTTAATAAACCCGCAAGTCCAGATGCCGCTTCGGTATGGCCGATATTCGTCTTGATCGAACCGATTGGCAAAGGCCTTGTCCGCCGCTGGCCCAAAACCTCGCCAATTGCGGCCGCCTCGATTGGGTCGCCGGCGCGCGTTCCCGTCCCATGCGCCTCGATGAAGGCGATCGCATCTGGATTAAAGCCATTCTTCAAATAGCCCCGTTCAAGGAGAGCAGCCTGGTGCGCCTTCGAGGGCAAGGAGATGCCGGCCGTGCGGCCGTCGGAATTGCTGTGCGAGCCGGCAATCACCGCATGCACGCGATCGGCGTTGGCGCGAGCGGCGCCGAGCGCCCGCAGGACGAGGACGACTCCGCCTTCGGCGCGAACATAGCCATCGGCTTTCGCCGAGAATGCCCGGCAAAGACCGGTTGGCGACAGCATCGTCGCTTGCGAAAAGCTGATGAAGCCGAAAGGACTGGCCAAGATGTTCACGCCGCCGACAATCGCCGTGTCGATCCTGCCGCATTGGATCGCCGCGACCGCCGCATCCAATGCGACGAGCGACGAGGAGCACGCCGTATCGACCGTGAAACTAGGCCCATGGAAGTCGAAGACGTAGGAAATGCGATTTGATAAAATCGCCAGCGAATTGCCGGTGGCGAAATAGGCGTCCGCGGCGGCTGTGTCATGCAGCCTGAGATTGCCATAATCGAGCGCCGAGCCGCCGACGAACACGCCGGTTTCAGCTCCAGCAATATCCGACGGACGAATGCCGGCATCTTCGAGAGCTTCAAAAGTGAGTTCGAGCAGCAGCCGCTGCTGCGGATCCATTTGCTCGGCCTCGCGTGGGGAAATGCCGAAAACGGCGGGATCGAAGCCCCAGACATCGTCAAGAACGCCAGCCGCCCAGGAATAACTGCGGCCTCGCTCCTTTGGGCGCGGATGGGCAAGGAGTTCCAACGGCCACCGATCCGGGGGAATGCGAGAAACCGTGCATCGGCCGGCCGAAAGCAAATCCCAAAGCTCGCCGGCGGAGTTGGCGCCGGGCAATCTGCACGCGCGCCCGATGATCGCGATTTCCAAACCGTCCAAATTGGCCGGTGCTCGGCGACCGCTCTTCTGTCTTCTCATAATCCTGCCTGATTTATAATAGCTAGTTCGAACCGGGCGGCGTCCATTCGCTCAGGATTGCGGCAATCTTTATGTGATCTGCTCCCTTGTCATATAGCCGTGAACGCGCTTTGCCTAGAGCTATGGAAGCAATTCCCCTGGAAAACCGTCACGGGAGATTAAGAATAATTAAATTGCGCCGCTGGGCGCAGACTTCTCACAGAAAACAAAAATATAACAAATCAAACGCCAGGCTTTGTAATGTGTTTCTTTGTTGACGCGGATATTCCCGCATTTGATGTCCTTATTGTGGCAACTGTAAGTTATTTATGGACAAAAATGTATTCAGCAACGCTTTGATATGCTTTATTAATTTTCGTATTTATTGAAATTTCACATGTGGCGTCTCTTTTCAATCACACATAATGTTATATTCTTCCCGTATGCTTTTGCTGATTGGCTAACGCGGCTTTCGCGCTAAAAACAAACGATGGGGTCAACTTCCAGCTTGTCGGCATATCGTCAAATTTTCCTGAAAATGTCTGGTGCAACCCGAGTCCTTCGCAGCCGAGGAGACCAAGGAACGATGCTGGATAGATCGCGAAAGTCCACTGCTGGAACGCCGCCGAAGCTGCGTTTTGTCACGCAAACGCGCGAATCGCGCGCGAGCCTATGGTTTTCGATCGAGAGCTTGAACTGGCTTGCCACAAAGGCCGGGCATGGCTTGCAAAAACCCAGTTCTTTGGTCACCGGCGCGGCCCAAGCGAGAACCGCGATGGACGCGCGATCGTCTTGGCTTTGGCGCAGTTTCCTTGTCCTTGTCCTTCCCCCCTTCGTCATGAGCTCCATCTATTTCGGCTTGCTCGCTTCCGATCAGTTCAGGTCCGAAATGCGCTTCGCCGTAAGAGGCGCGACGGAGCTGCTTCCCGGCAGCGATGCCCTGGGGGCGTCCGGACTGGGCACTTTGGCGTCCCTCAATTCCAATCAAGATGTCTTTATCGTCGCCGATTATATCGCCAGTCATTCGATGATCGACGATCTCGCAAACGAGATCGATCTCGGGGCCATTTATAGCAAGTCTAGGTTCGACCGGTGGGCTGGGTTCGTTCCTTTCCGAGCGGCGGAGGATTTGCTTTCCTATTGGCGCGGCATGGTCCAAACGTCGGTGGAGCCCGCTTCGGGCATCGTAACGGTTACCGTTAAAACCTTTTCGCGCGAGGATTCGGTGCGCGTCGCCACCGCCATTCGCGCGCGGTGCGGCGTGGTTGCAAATCAGCTTTTGAACCGGGTGCGCCACGATGCAATCGAGCGCGCCTCGGCCGAGGTGAGGTCCATGAAGTCGCAGCTCTCCGCGCGCCAGGCTAGTCTCGAACAGTTTCGCAACGCGCGGATGCAGATCGATCCGCTTGCCCTGGCGCGGTCCTTGGGCGAGACGATCTCGACATTGCGGCGCGATCTCGTCGGGGTTGAAGTAAAGTTGGACATCGCAAAGGCTTCGCTCGCTTCCGATGCGCCGCAAATCAAGATGCTCGCGGCAAATCGGCAAATCCTTTCCGACCAGATCGCGGCGCTCGAAGCCAGGATCACGGGCCCCGATCTCAATTCGCCGACCGCCTCCGCCCTGCTCGCCGAATATGACAAACTGGACGTGAAAAAGAGCCTGGCTGAACAAGCCGTCCTGGTCGCGGAGAGGATGTTGGACAACGCAAATGTGGACGCCAACCAACATCATATCTACCTCGTCGCCATTGAAGATCCCACCGTGCCGCAAAGCCCGATCGCGCCGAGGCGGGCACAGATGATTTTGCTCTTCTTGCTGGGCGCGCTGAGCTTCTGGTCGCTCACCGCGGTGATCGCCGCCAATGTGCGCGACCACACCATATGAAAAACAAGGTAATGGCGGCGGTGCGAGCGGGATTTTAATGAACGAAGCGCATCTCGAGGCAATGGCCCAGGATCATATTCCGGCAGACCCCTCAGCCGGGCTAGATCATTTTGTCCTGCGCGAAGATCTGCGCCGCGTCTCCGTCCCGATCGATCAGTTTGGATCATGGCGAATGCACGGTTTGTCATTCGCCCTCTTGGTCGTCGTGCCTATATTGTGCGCTTGTATCTACTACGGCCTCATTGCCGCCGGCAAATATGGTGTGGAATTCCGATTTGGCATTAGATCGGCGAGCGAGCTCGTCGCGGACGAGGACAACATTGCGCGGATGATCAAGGCCGGCAAACCTGGGAAACACGAAAGTGGGGGCCTCCCCTACATGGCCGCGGACTATCTGCGCAGCCGCAATGTTGTCAGGGAACTCAATTCTGACGGTTGGTTGCGGTCGATATTTTCGCGGGATCAGGCGGATTTTCTGTCTCGCTTCGATACGACGAAGAACGACGACGATCTCTGGCACTATTGGCGGGATATGATTAGCGTCAGCGTCGACCGCGTTTCGGGGCTCGTGCTTGTGCGGGTCCTGGCCTTCACTCCCGAAGATGCGCTCGCCCTGGCTCGCGCGGCGTCGGTTTCCACCGAAAAGATGATCGACAGTGTCGCGACGCGGGAGCGCCGGGACGCGCTGTATTCGGCCGAACAGGAATTGGACAGCGCGAGCTTGCGTTATTCGGCGGCGCTCACCGCCATGCGCGATGTGCGCAATCAGGAGGGAACGGTCGATCCTAAACAAACGATAAAGAGTTCCACCGAAGCCTTGTTGGGCGTCATGCGCGAGAAAATGTCCCTGGAACGCGACCGCGACTCCAACCGCAAGGTTTTGTCCGATGACTCGCCCCAGCAAAAAGTTCTCTCCGATCAGATCCGGGCGCTTGATTCCGAGGTCGCTTCGCTGACCGGGGCTCTCACGAGTCATCGGAAGAACGCCAAAACCGCGGCACAATCCATCGCGCAGTTCGAAATGCAGGAGCTCCAAACCCGCTTCTCGAAAACTCTTTTGGGGATCGCTCAGACCTCTTACGAACGGGCGCGCCAGGAATCCGAGCGGCAGCACGTCTATTTTGTGCTTTTCGTCGAGCCGAAGAGACCGGAAATCGCCGAATATCCGCGCCGCGCGCGAGCGGTGGCTTTCGCCGGGATATGCGCTTTTTCGCTGTGGGGCGTCTTGATGCTCGCGGTCGCGGGTATTAGGGATCATAAAATCGAACGTTGAGCGGCGGCGCATCGCAAAGCCCGCGCGGCCGCCTCGCACAGGAACGCGGGACGGCGATGTTATTCAGTATCGACGAGGACACGGGTTCGCGGATCGTCGGTTGGGTCATGCCCGACAATCCAGCGACGACCCCGAAGGTCATCATCCATCTCGGTCCAGAACATCATGTCGTTATAGATGCCTTCGTGGTGCGTCCGCTGCTCAGGGAACAAGGCCTCCACAATACCGGCGTTTGCGGCTTCGTGGTGGACGAAAATAATTGCCCCGGGGTGACCGCCGCCGGACATTTGGAAATCAAGGATGCCGACAACCATATCCTCATCTATCGGCGCCGCCATGATTCGCAACTCGTTGACCAGAAATTCTTTCGGCTTGAGACCCAGTTGTTTCGCTCGCACAGCCTGGACGATGCGCTGATCGCGCGGTTTCACATGTCCTATAAATCCTTGGAGCTGCTTCCCGAAGAGACCACAAGGTCGATATTCGCCATTTCGTTCACGAACTCCTTGTTCGCATCCGGCCGCATTTTTTGGCGCGTGTGGGAACCGATGGTCCGCGATCGTAACTTCAAGGCCGGGATTCTATTGCGCGACCCGTTCGAGGAGCTGTCCGAACGGCTGTTGATCTTGAAGTGGGCGTCGCTTGCGGACGCGAATTCGGCGGCGGCCGTCCTTGGCCAAACCGTTCAGCTCTGCGCGAAGGCGTTTTGCAATGTCAATCTCAGCGATTTGAGCGCATTGCAGGAATTGCTGTCGCGCCCCTTCGACGAGTTGCGCGCCGTTCTTTACAATCCGTTCGTCTATCAACTGGCGGCCCCGAACGCCTTCGATCCTCCGCGGACACCGGAAACCGCCGCCGCGCTCGATTCCCTGGCGGAGATGGACGCGGTTGGCTTGCGCGACGACGCGGGCGCGTTCCTCCGCCTTGTCGCCGCCGTATTGGACCTGCCAGATCAGCTCCCCAGCATTTCGCCGCGCACAAGCCAGACGGTGATTGGGCTTGCGGAAATATTGCGTGAAATGGGCCCGGCGCGCGCCTTGATCGAAAAAGACCTGGAAGTTTATTCCGAGGTGGCCCGGGTTCTTGCGCCGCGTCCGGCGGATCAATTGGCATAGCGGGCCGTTGAAAAATCGCCGAATTTATTTGACAATGACCAACTCCAACTCTTTAGGCAGGTAAATGGCGAAGCGGCTACATTCGCTCGCCTGGAGTGGAGGCCGCCGGGTCTGGGCCGCCCATTCGGTCGGGGGATCGCCGTGAAACGAGGATGGGAATTTGTCCGGGCCAACTGTTGACGCGAAAGTGTTTTGTCATTCCCCGCGGCGTGACCGGCGTTTCTTCGGCCGCGCAATCAGACCCTTCTTCCATTGGTATTTTCGCTACTGATCGCGGTCCTCTTGGAGTTCCACAGTGCATTCTCCATGGAATCTAAGTAAGCGGCGTAATCATGCTTTGGCATTCGGTACGCCAATACATGGTAAAACGGGATTTGTTTTGAGGGGCTTTGTGGATTACGTTGGTCCAAATCAAGCTTTTGGCTGGGTTTGGGATAGCGCCGCTCGAAGCAGGCGCTTGAACGTCGTTGCTTTGAAGGATACAAAGATAGTTTCGGCCATGGTTGCAAATTTGTATCGGCCCGACCTCCAGCAAGCGGGTATCGGAGACGGACATTACGCGTTTGATCTGCGATTTCCATCGGATACTGGATATGAAATCGCGGTTCAAATACAGGATAGTCAATATAAAATACCCTTGAACATGGATGCGCTCAATGTTTCGCGAGCACAGGTAGAGGATCTAATAGACATTGGCCTTAGTCCACGAAATTTTCAAACAAAGAAAAATATACTACCGAGAGCCATTGATATTATTCGACTTGATCCCAACGACAATTGCAACCTTAGATGCGTGTACTGTCATAATTTCCGATCTGAGAAACTAATTGGCCTGAGTGAATTTCGTGAATTCCTCAAGACCGGTGTTGATAGCGTTGGAACGTTTCAGATTGGTTGTGGAATGGAACCAACTTTGGATTCGCGACTCTGTGATTTTGTGGAGGCGATCGCAGAATCGAAAGCTCGCCCACGCAAGGACTTTATTTTACAAACAAATGGTCTGCTTCTGCACCGCCACGATTATCAGCGTCTCGCGGGCGCCGGCATAAATTTGGTTTCTATCTCCATTGACGTCGCCGAGCCAGAAACTCAAAAAGCGCTTCGCGGCGGAATGAGTTTGGAAAAGCTGCTGCGGAACGTTACGGATTTTCGTGCGAATTGTCCGGGCGTATCTGTTGAATTTATAGCTACTGTTACAACCGCGAATGCGGAGAAAGCCGAGAGCTTGGTGACCCTTGGTCTGGAGTACGGAATCAGCCGGTTCACGTTTCGCGAAGTATTTTACTTTCCTAAAAATCCAATCGTAGATCATTCACGGATGCCAGATTTAGTATTAGCGGCAGGCCAATTCGAGGCGATGCGCATCCGGATTCTTAGCAAATTTGGAGAGAAGGGTGAATTTATCTTTGCCGATAGCAACACATTGGATAAGTCTTGGAGAAATATGGAGCGAGAACGCTCGCGGTGAAGATCGGGCTGCGTCCGCAAGCGGCGTATCGCCTGCTGCTCATCTCCCAACGCCTGGCATCCTGACCTAACCCGCCTGGGCAAAGCTTTCCAACACCGTCATGTGGCCGCCCTTATTTGATTATGCCCGGTTCGTCTTCACGCAAATGAGCCTTTCGATTAGGAAGCGCCGTGTTGGGAAAATTCAAGTGGATGGCGGCCATCGATGGGGCACCGCCAACGGCCCGCCTGGTCGCCGTTTCCGGCGTGGAGGGGAACAAAGGTGACTATCTTGCCGCGAACGGGCGGCCGTGGCTGTCGATTGAGCCCCTTTCGGTTTTTGCGCCTGGACGGTGGTTTCGGATGCGCTACCGGCTCGGGCTTTACGATCGGCCGGTGCGGCCGTTGGTAAGCTTTCGGCGAGGCCCAGACGAGATCGGGTGGCATCTGCTACCTGGCCCTGTTCTTGGCCGCGCGGACTGGTTTGCCGTCGTGCCGGCGAAAGCCACCGCGGTGTGGATATCGCCGGTTTCCGAACCCGGCCGTTTTTGCTTTACTATCGAAGAGATCGAACCTTTATCAAGTCTCGCTTTGCTGCGCATGGGATTGGCGGGCAATAGAAGCCGGTTCTTAAGCGCGGCTGGGACCTGGCTTCTCGGATGGCGGGAGGAAGCCCAAGAAAATCTCCGCTGGTCCGTTCAAGGCGCTCACTTGACCGCATGGCCCGCCTATCGCAACAGGCTCTCGGTGGCCGCCCGTCTCGATGAATTCGAGAGCCCGCGCTGCGACTGGGCGCGCGCGCCGGTGGCAAGGCTGCTCGTTTGGCTCGAAGCGGAGAACACGGCTGCCCGAATCGATGCGACCATCGCGGCGCTTCGAGACCAGCTCTACGAGCGCTGGACACTCACGATTCTTGGAACCTCGGACGACGTGTTGGTCAACGGCCGGCTCAATTCATGGCTGACCAGGGACGCCCGGCTTGCGGTGCAAGGCGAACGGATGGACCTTGATGGCGAAGACGCGGATTTTGTTGGTTTCGTGGAATTTGGCGACCGTCTCGCGCCCCACGCGCTCGCATGTTTTATCGAGGCTAGCGAGAGGATGCCGGATGCCTTGGTGCTCTATTGCGACGAGGAGACAGCGACCTTGCACGGCCAGGCGCCAATCTTTAAACCCGATTGGAGCGCCCGTTTGCAGGCCGCAACACCCTATGTTGGGCGATTGATGTTGACTAGGCTTTGCCACGCGCGCCGCCGGATTGGCTTGGCGAAAGTCCCCATCCCTGAGACCGGCTTTGTCCAAAACATCCTCCACAGTCTAGGGCGTCGAGACGTTCGCCATATCAGGCGTTTTCTCGTGCAAACGAGACGAAGCCGCCGCGCACAGCAGGCCGTAACCGCGGCAGCCGATCCTCGTCGCCCGCGCGCGCCCGAAACAAGCGTGACAGTCGTGATGGTGACGCGCGACAACGCGGATTTTTTGCGCCGGACGATCTCTGGCGTTTTGGAGAAAACCCGGTTCGCGCGGCTTGATCTCGTCATCGTCGATAGTGGCAGCACGGATGCGCGGGCTCTCCGCCTGCTGCGAGCGGCCGAAACGGATGGGCGCGTCACGCTGCTGCGTGCTCCCGGGCCTTTCAATTACTCCACTTCGAACAATCTCGGCGCCGCAAAGGCGCGGGGCGATGTCCTTGTTTTCTTGAATAACGACATGGAAATCATCGAACCCGAATGGCTCCGCGAGCTTGCCGAACGGGCGATCGACCCGCAGGTTGGCGCTGTCGGCTGCAAGCTCCTTTATCCGGACGGGCGAATCCAGCACGCCGGCGTGGTCCTCGGGATTGGCGAGGGCGCCGGGCATTTCGATGCCGGGCGCCGCGATGGCGAGCCGGGCTGGCTCGGCCGCAATCTTACCCTGCACGAGACATCGGCGGTTACCGGAGCGTGCCTTGCCGTAGAGCGGGTGAAATTCGCGGCCGCCGGCGGGTTTGATGCTCGTCTCCCGGTGGAATACAATGACATAGACCTTTGCCTGCGGCTCGATGAACTCGGATTTGCGGTGCTGTGGACGCCCTTCGCACGTGTCGTCCATTTCGAATCGGCAAGCCGCGGCAAGGCGACGTTCCGGCGTCTCGACAAGCACGCGGCCGAGCGCGCCTACTTCCGCCAACGCTGGGCCGACCGTTTGCGAGACGATCCTTTCTTTCATCCCGGTCTCTCGCTCGTCAGCCTATCGGCTGCGCTTGCCTGAACCGGAGCGATTCGTTTCCAGGATTGCAAAATGAGCGTTATCTCTCGGCAGGGTCAAAGGGCAATCGATGGGCGGCCTGTTCGCGATCGGATTGGCGGTCGGGAGTTGATTGGAGCGGCAATGGAGGGATCTGGCGTGAATCCGGAAGCTAAAGAGGCGCTGGCGCCGGCCGAACCAACCGGGGTGCGACAAACATCGCCGGATAGCCCTGGCCTGTCCATTGCAGCGCGTGTTGGCGCGGATGAATCGGCGCCGCGCGACGAGCGGGCGGCGATCAACCGAAGTCTTTCTCTTAAGCAAGATCATTTGGCTGAACTCGCCGCGAAGCTGATGCGATTCGAGCTTTGGCTGCGCGCTTGTTCCACGCCGCGAACCGGGCTTCGCGGTCTAACGAGGATCTTGCGGTTTCGGGAAATACTCGATGACGCGCGCTTTCGCAGCGAACGGCTGGTTTTCGATTCCTCGCGTAGCGCCTTCAGGCGCAGGGTCGATTTTGACGCATTCGCCGGACATTTGCGGCGCTCGCTTGGTTTTTTCCCGCCTCCCGTCTATCGAATCGAACAGCGCCAGAGGCAAGCACTCGCAAGCCGGCCGAGGATTCTGCATGCGATCGCCAATGTCTGGGTCGGCGGTTCGACGCAGATTGTCGTCGATCTGCACAATCATCTTGGCCACCGCTTCGCAATGAAGGTCGTGACATCCTCTTTGCCCGCCCATGGTTCTCACAAGGGGATGTCGATCGATGTCGTGCGAAGACCCAATTCCCATCGTCTTGTGCGCTCAATATTCCGCCGGTTCCGCCCGCACATCCTGCATGTCCATTACTGGGGCGATGTGGACGAACCTTGGTACAAGACGATATTTGAGATCGCGGCTGAATTCGATTGTCCGATATTGCAAAACATCAATACGCCGGTTGCTCCCTTCGTGGGCGTGCGTGTCGATCGCAATGTCTTCGTCTCGCACAATGTCCACGAAAAATTCGGCTCGGCCGTTCCGGCAAGCATAATCCATCCCGGGATCGAACTTGACCGCTTCGCGCCCCCCGCCGCGATCGACTCGCAGGCGTTCGATTCCATCGGCATGATTTACAGGCTCGAGAACGACAAGCTCGATAAGGAGGCGATCGAACTATTTCTTGAGATTGCCAAAAGACGGCCAAAAACACGCATCGTCATCATCGGCGATGGGTCCTTGTTCGCGCATTTCCGCTCGCGCGTCGCGCAGGAAGGCAGGCTTTCGCAATTTGAGTTTACCGGCTATGTGCCCTATGAGGAGCTCCCGGCGCAATTTTCAAGGTTTAGAACCTTTGTCGCGCCGGTGCGGCAAGAGAGCTTTGGTCAGGTAGTTCCGTTTGCGATGTGTGCTGGATTGGCGGTTGCGGGGTATAATGTTGGCGCCATCCCCGAAATTCTTGGCGGCATGGAGACGCTTGGCGACAGTCTCGCCGAAACGGCTGAAATCGTTACCGTGCTTCTCGACGATCCCAAGCGGATCGCGGCTCTTGGCGAACGCAATCGCGCCCTCGCGCTTGAACGGTTTTCGGTGGAAGATATGGCAATCCGCTACTTCCGGCTCTACCGGGACCTTGCGCCGCGAGAGGTCGATATTCTAAGCGGGCTTCCAGACGCGGTTCATTTTCCCATTTAACGAGTGCCACAATTATATGACAGCGAGAGCGCTCGTTACCGGCGCCAGCGGCTTTCTCGGCCGAGCCCTCGTCCGGGCTCTGTTGGCCGCGGGCGAAAACGTCGTCGCGACCGGCCGCAGAACCTGCCCCTTTGCGCCGCATCCGCGCCTGATCTGGCGGCGGGCCGATCTCGTCGATCCGGCCGCGCCGCTCGCCGAATTCCTGCGCGGCGTTGATACAATCTATCATTTGAGCTGGTCGACGATCCCCGCCGATTCAAATCTCGCGCCTTCCGAAGACGCACGGATCAACATTGTTGGGTCCTTGCGCTTGCTCGAAAGCGTCGAGCGCGGGAGAAGTCCGCGTTTCGTGTTCGCGTCCTCCGGAGGGACGGTCTACGGGCGGCTCGTTAAGGCACCGGCACCGGAGGAGCATCCGCTGAGGCCCCTGTCCGCCTACGGCGTGTCGAAATTGTCGGTCGAAGCCTATCTCGATCTTTTTGCCTCGTTTGGCGCCATTCGGCCGGTGTCGCTCAGGATCGGAAATCTGGTTGGCCCGGGACAGGAAACCGGGCGGCTATTTGGCGCCGTCTCCCAATTCAGCAAGCAGGCGCTTACAGGCGCGCCGATCCGCATGTTTGGCGACGGGGCGGTCGTGCGCGACTACGTTTATATCGACGATGCCGTGGAAGCGCTTGTGCGCGCCGGGCACGCCGAGAAGTCATCCGCGGTGTTCAACATTGGCAGCGGGGACGGCCGTTCGCTGAACGACATCGTTGCCGTTCTTCAGAAGCTCCTGGCCAAGGAGATCTTGATCGAGCGCGAGCCGGGAAGGCCATTCGACGTGCCGGTCTCGGTGCTCGATCCAGCCAAAGCTAGGGCCGAGCTCGGCTGGTCCGCCCGTGTGTCCTTCGAGGAAGGCGTCGCAAGAACGCTCGCGAGCATGGCCAAAGCCGCGGCATGAAAATCGCGCTCTACGTTCATTGCTTTTTTCCGCGCCATTTTTACGGCACAGAGGCCTATACCCTGGCCCTTGCGAAAGAGCTGGCTGCGGCCGGGCATGAACCAATCGTGGTGTCGGCGACATTGGCTGGCGAACCGGGCCAGAGAAACGTTATCGAAGAGTATATCCACGAAGGCGTTCGCGTCGTCTCGATCGACAAGAATCACTTCCCGAACCGCGGCGTTCGCGCTAGCTTCGAGCAGCCCGCGCTGCGCCATCTCCATGAGCGCCTGCTTCGCCAGCTGCGACCCGATGTCATTCATGTCTGCCATTTGATCAGCCACACGACGGCGTTGCTCGACGTGGCGCGGCGGATGGACGTGCCGGTGTTTGCGACGCTGACCGATTTTTTCGGGTTTTGCTACACAAACCAGCTTGAGAGTGCGGAAGGGAACCTATGCGAAGGCCCGGACCCGGAGCGCGCCAATTGCATCGCCTGTTTTCTCAAGCTCGCCGGTTCGCGCCCCAACGCCGAATTCATCGCCAAGCTTGGCGGCCACAAGGTCCTGCGGGCGCCCGTCTCGCGCCAACTCGCTAGGCTTGGCCGCCGCGAACGGGAGCCCTTCACTATCAGCTCGTTTGCTCCAAACGACATCGTCCAGCGGCCCGCTATTTTGCGGCGCGCGATGGAGGTCTACCGCGCGGCCATCGCGCCTACCCTCTTTCTGAAGGGCGCCTATGAACGCAATGGTTTTCCCGCGCCCTTGCGCCTCAGCCATTTCGGTATCGACATCGACCGCTCGCCCAAACCGGCGCGCTACGATCCCCGCGCGGTGAGGCTCGGCTTCATCGGCCAGCTAACCCCGCACAAGGGAGCGCATCTCCTGGTCGAGGCCTTCCGCGCCAGCGGCCGCGGCAATCTTTCGCTCACGGTCCTTGGGCCACAGGATCAAGATCTGGCGTATTACGCCAAATTGCGGCGGCAAGCGGAGGGATTAGAGATCAAATTTCTTGGAATTTTGCCGCGGGCGGAACTGGCGGCGGCGTTCGCAACGCTGGACTACCTCGCAATTCCGTCCACTTGGTACGAGAACAGTCCGCTCATTCTTTTGCAGGCCTTGGCGACGCATACGCCGGTTATCGTGGCGGATGTGCCCGGGATGACGGAATTCGTCGAAAATGGCGTCAATGGATTTCATTTCGGGCGCGGCAATCTCGGTAGCCTTACCGACATACTGTGTAGAGTCGCGGACGAGCCAAATCTCGCGCGAAAGATGTGCGCCGCTAGTTCCTATGAGAGGGTTCCGGCCGATATGGCAAGCGATGTCCTCGCCCTTTACGCCGCGCACGGCCTCGCTGCCCCCAATTAGCCCCATTCCAAGGCGACGGCGGGAAATCCGCTGCGGCGCTTTCATGTCGCCGCAGCAGGGTTGTCGCCTGGCGTGGGTCCCTTGCAACCCAAGGCAATGATCGCCGGCGACCTTCCTGGACTGGCGATTTATCGACGCGGTTTAGACAAAATGGCGAGTTACGATTTCTTCTTCAAGCAAGGCCATCATGGCTTCCTTGAGCGGGCCGCCCTTAGACGCCCGAGATCGCCGCGACACATCGCATGGGACGCAAGGTGTGACTGCATCGAATACCAATTTCGGCGACGCAACGGAGCCCGGCGCGCTTGCCTCGCCGCACGCGGCGGCTCGCGAACGCGCCGCGATCGTCTCGGAGGAATTGCGACGCTCGGCGCGCGCGGTGCGGCTCGCCAATGCAAGGACCGTCTCGCGGACTAGCTGGGCCATCGCGGCGCGAATCGCCTATCAGACATTCGGTCCAATCCGGCGGTCCCGCTCTGGCCTGTTCGGGTTTCTGGTTTTTTTCGCGACGCCGGCCGCGTTGGCGGTCATTTATTTTTCGCTCATTGCTTCGAGCCTTTACACTTCGGAGGCGCGGTTTGCGGTCAGAGGCGGTGCGCGGCCGCCGATGGACACCATCTCGGCACTCACCGGTCTTGCATCCTTCACGCAGGTGCAGGATTCTCTCATCGTCGTCAATTACATGAAAAGCCAGGCCCTGGTCGAAGCGCTCGATCGCCAGCTCGGCCTTCGCGCGATCTTCGGACGCGACGGAATCGACTGGATTTCCCGCTTTAATGCCGACGATCCGATCGAAGATCTCGTCAAATATTGGCAACAGCACATCAAGACATCGATCGAGACGCCGTCTGGGATCGTGACAATAAAGGTGAGTGCTTTTTCGCCAGAAGAGGCGCTCCGAATCGCCAACGCAACGGTCGATTTGAGCGAGCGCCTGGTGAATGGGCTTTCGGCGCGCGCGCGTCAAGACGCGGTGACCGACGCAGAGGCGGAACTTACGCGCGCCGAAACGCGCCTGACCAATACGCTCGCGACCATGCGTGATCTCCGTAACCAGCAATCGACGCTCGATCCGCAGCGCTCGGCCGAGGGAATCGGCAAGTTGATCTCCGAGCTCCGCCTGGAAAAGATCCGCCTCGAACAGGACCTTTCGGCCTCGAAGCAGGGAGATGTCAGCGATTCCGCGCCGCAGGTACAGATCATGCGCTCGCGCGTCGATGTGATCGGCGAACAAATTACAAGCCTCGAGCAGCTTTTGACATCGCGAGACGCTACGGAGCAAGGTACAATCGCCGGAAAGATTACGCGATTCGACGAGTTGGAGCTGGAGCAGCAGATCGCCGAAAAGCAATATACGCTAGCCGCCGCCGCCCTCGAGCGCGCCCGCGTCAATGCGGAAGGAAAGCACGTCTATCTCGCGACGTTCGTCCAACCGGTTCTTCCGCAAAACTCAACCTATCCAAAACGAGTCCTTTTCAGCTTGCTTGGAATAGCCGCGGCCGCGTTGCTTTATGCGATTGGCATGGCTCTTTGGCGGGCGACGCTCCGCAAGCTCGCAAGGTGATGGCGCGCAATGATCCGGCTTTCCCACGTCACAAAAATTTACAGAACCGAGAACCATCACAAGGTCGTTCTCGACGATGTCACATATTTGTTCGATGAGCGTCACACCTATGGCATCTTCGGCGCAAACGGGGCGGGAAAATCGACGCTTCTCCGCCTGATCGGCGGAGCCGAGCTGCCCAATTCCGGCCAAATCTTCCGCGATGTCCGGATCTCCTGGCCGCTTGGCTTCGGCGCCGGATTTCATCCCCTGATGACGGGCCGCGAAAACATCAAATTCGTGAGCCGGGTACACGGCGCCAACCCGCGGCGCGTGATCGATTACGTCGAATACTTTTCCGAACTCGGAAACTATATCGAAATGCCGGTCAGCACCTATTCGTCCGGCATGCAGGCCCGCCTCGCCTTCGGCCTCTCCATGGCTATCGATTTCGATTGCTACCTCGTCGACGAAATCACCGCCGTCGGCGACGCGCGATTCGCCCTCCGGTGCAGGCAGGCATTCGACGAAAAACGCGGCCGCAGCAGCATGATCATGGTCTCCCATAACATCGGGACGATTAAAGAATATTGTGACCGCGGCCTCGTGCTTTACCGCGGTAAGCTTGTGGCCTTCAGTGAAATTGACGATGCGATTGAGTTCTACCGGAAAAACCTTTGATAATTTACTCGGAAGCCCGGAAGGTAACGGGAGCGGGAATGATTTGCGGCGGCCCGCCAGTTCGAGACAATACGATCGAGGGCAGGGGTGCAAGGCGCGGCGTCTGCCGACAAGGTCTTTGAAAGTGACAAACTTCGTTCGGTTGCGGAGGCGATCATGGAGCCAAGGCCAGTGACGGAGCCGTTGCGGCGCCCACACGCTTCCGCGCTCGCGATCAACGCGGCCGCGATCAGGGCGATCCTATTGCGCGACATTAGACTGCGAGCTGGACCATACTATACAGGATTCTTGATGGTTTTATTGATGCCTCTGGGGCATTTACTGATCATTTTGACAACTTTCCATCTATTTGGCCGCTTGGCTCCGCAAGGAACGGATCAGATGGTCTATTTCGGCATATCCGCCCTGCCTTTTGTGATTTACGCATATTTGTCGCGGCGGATCGTTTATTCGCTCGCCGAAAACCGTCCGCTTCTTTATTTTAATCGCGTGAAGATTTTCGATATTCTCCTTGCAAGAGGTATCTTAGAGGCGGCCGGCTCCGTCGTAGTTTGTATTATTCTCGTCTGCATATTGGCGGTTTTTTCAAATGATTTTTCGCCGCGCGACTGGCCTGGGATCGTGTTCGCGGTCGCCGCGACAATTTATTTTGGTTTTTCTATTGGCGTTCCCAATGCGTTGATCGCCCGCGTCCTCCCGGCTTGGGCTCTCGTTTTCAATCTTTCCTTGCCGGTGTCTTGGATCGCCTGCGGCATCGTTTTCTATCCAACCGCCATTCCGGAGCCTTATGACCGGTGGCTTGCCCTGAACCCGTTGCTGCAATGCGTCGAGTGGATTCGTTATTCTTATTACGAAGACTATCCAGACAAGCTTCTCAGTATTCCTTATCTCCTCGCCTTTGCGACGACGATTCTTGCCGTCAGCTTAATCGCCGAAAGGCTCGTGCGGCGCGTGTTGCTTACGAACTAATAAGTTCCAACGATCGTGAGCAAACCGTCGATGCAGGCCCTATGCGCGCGACGTTCCGCGGCTTGCCGCCAAATAAGCTGTATTCGCCTGCTGCCCGCTCCGCGAATCAATGATGTGTTGCGTCGAATCACGTTTGCGGCGGGTTGGGAATCCCCCAAGAGTCAAGGTCAAGGGCGGTTGGTATAACTCTTCCATCGCCCAAAGCCCCCAATCCGTTTCGGGAGCCGCTAGAATCTAGAAACCTTGATCTGGCAAGCGAAATCGTATGCGATTCCCCTGCCTGGACGGCTCCATCTACTCGCGCAATTCTGCGTAGAGACATTCGATCGCGAAGGGCTGCCGGGTGTACGCGGCGGCAAGGCGAACGAAATTGGAATCCGCGGCTTAGGGCGCCAAAAGGATTGGGACCTTGCCTACTTCCTTGCTGGAAACCCACGATTAGTTATCTCATTGAAGTCGATTTCGAAGAATTTGGCGGGGAAAGTCCCCAACCGCCTTGACGATCTTGTGGGCGAGGCGGCGAACGTACAGCAGCTTTCGCCGGAAATCATCATTGGGTACGTCGTTATCATGGACGAAAAAGAAGACTCCATGCGCCGCGATGATAGCGGTACGTGGAGTGACCATTTCGAGTCGAATCTTCGCAAGATAGCAATCCGGAAGGCGCCACTCTTGAATCAAGGTTTGATCGAGGGTGCTTGGCTTATCCGCGTTAATAGCAGCAGACCACCAAGACAACGCATTTCGGCCGCCGTCGATATGGACGCGAGGGAACTGCCTTCTTTCAGGCCTTGCTTGATGAACTTTACCTACGGGAACCAACGATCCGATCAACGAACCCTCCCTGAGACAAGTACACGCGTTCTTAACGCTAAGATAATCCCCAGGACGACAGCTATCCAAAGGCGCTAATGGCCAAATCTCACGCTTCCTTCGTTTGCCAAAATTGCGGCGCGATCTGCCAGCGCTGGCAAGGCCGCTGCGACTCCTGCGGCGCCTGGAATAGCCTCATCGAGGAAAGCGCGGCATCGGGGATCGGCGCCAGGGCCACGCAAGCGGCGCGAAAAGGCCGCGTTTTTGGCCTTTCAAGCCTGATCGAGAAAGATCACAAAGCCGCCCCGCGCATCACCTCTGCCATAGCGGAACTCGACCGGGTAACTGGTGGTGGTTTCGTGCCGGGCTCGGTTATTTTGCTTGGAGGCGAACCCGGCATCGGCAAATCGACGCTGGTCATTCAAGCCTGCGCCGCGCTCGCCGCATCGGGGCGGCGCGTAGTCTATATTTCCGGCGAGGAGGCGGTCGATCAGGTGCGGCTCCGCGCCGTGCGGCTTGGCCTTGCGGCGGCGCCGGTCGAACTCGCGGCCGAGACGAGCGTCGAGGACATTGTCGCGACGCTCTCCCATGGCAAGCGCCCTTCCCTTGTCGTAATCGATTCCATTCAGACGATGTGGACCGAGCTTATCGAGTCGACCCCGGGCACGGTTTCCCAGGTGCGCGGCGCGGCGCAAGCGATGATCCGTTTCGCGAAAACAACCGGCGCGGCGGTGATCCTGGTCGGGCATGTCACCAAGGACGGCCAGATCGCCGGCCCGCGCGTCGTCGAACATATGGTCGACGCGGTGATCTCGTTTGAGGGCGAGGGCGGGCGGAATTTTCGGATCCTCCGCGCGGTAAAAAACCGGTTCGGTCCAACCGACGAGATCGGCGTTTTTGAAATGACTGGGCGCGGGCTCGCCGAGGTCGCGAATCCTTCCGCATTGTTTCTGTCTTCACGGGACGCCACGGCACCCGGCGCCGCGGTGTTCGCGGGAATGGAGGGAACAAGGCCGCTGCTCGTCGAATTCCAGGCGCTTGTCGCGCCGAGCCCGCTTGGGACGCCGCGCCGCGCGGTTGTCGGCTGGGACAATGCGCGCCTTTCCATGGTTCTCGCGGTTCTCGAAGCGCACGCCGGCGTCAAGCTCGGGCAGTATGACGTTTATCTCAATGTCGCCGGGGGCTTGCGGGTCGGCGAACCGGCCGCCGATCTCGCCGCCGCGGCGGCGCTGGTGTCCTCCTTGCGCGGGTTGAGCCTTGCGGCCGATTCGGTGTTCTTCGGCGAGATCGCCCTCTCTGGAGCCATCCGGCCCGTCGCGCATGGCCTGGCGCGGCTCAAGGAAGCGGCGAAACTAGGCTTTTGCCGTGCCACGATACCGCAGGGCCCGCCGGAGAACGGCGAAACCTTGGTGCAGGATCTCAACGTGCAAAGCTGCACGCATATTTCGGAGCTCGTCGCCAAAATAGCGGCCGCGGGTGGGCAGCCGGAGAAGGCGGCCATGCCGGCGAAGCGCGGCTGAGATTTTTCCCGCTTGGGGCGATGGCGGACGTATCTAAGCGTGCAAACGGCAGCGCCCGTTTGGCATCACCCGCGCGAAGCAACGAGGGTTCTTTGTGCGCGTCCCGCTGTTAGGCGAGGTGACGAAGATATTCTTTATGAAGGCGTCGCACCGTTTTCACCGCCCGCGCTTGGGGATACAGGGTTTAGCCCAATTCCCCATCGCACCCCCTCCCGGCGGTCATGCCCGAGAGATTCATGAATCTGATTTGCACGCCTCGCAGAATGGGTATTTTTCGAGGTGCCTAGACGATGTTTGAACTCTGATGCTCCCCCCATTGAAAATTACTACATAAATACATAACTTTCTGGGTCAGAAATTGACTTCTTCAATTTGCTGTCTTGCTAGATTTTTTGGCAATTATAACCTTGACAAAAGTAAGCCTAGCAGTTGATACTGCTAGAGCGTGACAGGCCGGTGGATACGCGCGTATTGTGCGTATTTTCAGGGGAGAATGCGAAATTATTTCGCATAATTGATTTGCTATAGGCAAACTTGTGGACAACATTTTGTGTTGTGTGGCGTCTCCGGCGGGACTTAAACCCGCGACCTCCCGCTTACAAGGCGGGCGCTTTCAAGGCTTCTCACAGCTCCAGCTGAGCTACGGAGACATTTCACATAGGGGACCGGGTGTCGCACTCACCCGGTCCTCCGTACCGCACCGTGGTTCTGGGGCCGCGACAGCCGACCGCCAGAACCTAGGGTGCGCCACATAGCGTTGCCGGCTAGGCAAAAGAGGATCGAGCGAACCCCTGATAAGGCGCTCGATTCCTCTCCGTCGGCTACTGATGGAAATTGTGCATGTATGCGGCAAGTGAGGGAATCAAATTTCGCTGGATTCACAGGAAAATTTGATGGCCGCAAAATCAAAAACTTCGGATCAAGAGAATATTCCCGACATCGCGACGCGAATCATGGAGCGCATGGTCCGCATGCCGCCGAGGCCGCATAAGGTTGCGCCAAGGCTCCTGACACCGCAAGGAGAAGCGCAACGGCGTCGGCGAGAGAAAGAGCGGAAGCTCGTCAAGGAATAGCGAAAGTGGCGCGGCGCGCAGGCGAGGGCTTTATTGATCATTAACTTTACTACAAAGGTTGGAATCGGACATGCTTGACAATTGATTTATGATAATAATATTTAATATACGTTTTAAACAGATCTGATCCCCCCAAGCTCACATCGGTAAAAATAAAGGCTGTGCTTAAGGTGCCAAAGCGGAGACGAAAATCAGCCGCTGCGTTTGAAATGTATCCTCCACCTATGCTCGGTTCAGGGGCGCCAGATGAAAATGGCAGGCGGCTCGCGCGCGTTCTTTCTGTTTGCCCGGCCCGGGGAGAAGATATCGATGAACTACAATTTGTGATTGGAATTGAAACGCCGGACGAGCAGATCGATTATTTGATTGATAAGCGAAGCGCCGTTCTCTTAGCGTTTGGCCTTATGGATCATTTGAGATTGTTCCACTCCTGAGGATCCGTCGGGACGCTTACCGCAGACGCGCGAAATCCAAGCTCTTGATCATGTTTCCCTGCCGAAATGCTCTCAGCAGCGGTTGATGGATAACTGTAGGTTCCCAGACAGGTTTCTTTAGCGACTTTATCGTCGATAGTCCTTTCTTTGAACCAAAGCTCAAAATGCCAAGAGCCTCCAAGCATTTTCGGCGCAATCTTAAACGCTCCTTCACTCGTCCAATGGGACCATCCGTCTAGCCACCAGCTCATCCCTTTGTCTTCCTGCTCCAGCGCAGAAAGGTGCGTGCTTTCTGCTTAAGCGTGCGCGGCGTCGTTAGTCCGCCGATATGTTAGACGCTTGCCGGTGATTCCGGCTGCAATTTTCGTGACGCGCTCTTTGTCTTCGATGCCAAGGCCAGAGCGATTGTTGTAACGGAAATCGAACTCGCCAAGGTAGCGGTGCAAATGCTGCTCGCTATCGTGATGGAATGTTCCGACGACGCCGCGCTTGAAAATCGAGAAATAGTTTTCTGCGGTGTTGACGTGAACGAAACCGCCCAAGCGCACATACTCATCGGCCGAATGGTTCACGGTGCCATGTCCAGAAAACTCTTTGCCGAGCTTGGTGTAAGCGGTGTTTTCGTCAGTCATCAGATATGATTTTCGGCTGGCGATCTTAACTGCGGTCTCGCGCAACGTCTTAACGGTTGCGTTCTTGATATGGAATGAGCGAACTTCGCCATGGCGTTCGACTAGCGACATGACGATTTGTTTCTTGGGCTCCGGCTTAAAGGCGCGGTTCTTGGCTTTGCCGCCGATCACGGTTTCGTCACTCTCGACAACCTTATCGGCGCCGCCAATGGCGCTAGGAGCGGCGTCGCCCATAGCCTCGCGGATGCGATGCATCATAAACCACGTGCTCTTGTATGAGACGCCAAGCATACGGTGGAGTTGATACGATGACATGCCTTTCTTGGACGATCCGATAAGGTGCATCGCGAGCCACCACTTTGAGAGCGGAATTTTCGAGCGCTCAAAAACGGTTCCGACAGTGGCCGTGAACTGCCCTTTGCATTCGTTGCAATAGCGAAGACCGGGGCGTGCGCTTTTGGTTGCTAGTTTGGCGACCTTGTCTTGGTCAGCATTGCCGCAATGAGGGCATGTCGGGCCGTTCGGCCACACGACCGCCTCAAGGGCTTTGCGGGCTGCGGTTTCATCGGTGAAGCGGGGATCTTGAAGATTGGCGGACATGGGGTAACTCCTATGCGAGCTACCATACACCTTGCGTCACTTTTGTCAAGGTTATAATTACCGATTTTTTTTTGCAAGAGGGGCGGCCTCCCTTAGCAATGAAATTACCGTTTCGACAGGAGTAGAAGGCTCCTTCTCGAATGCATCAGTAGGCGTTAGTAAGTCTATCATTTCTTTAAAATTATCAATTTTGACATCTCTACATATGGTTAGCGTATCAGCACGAGCAAGATAGAACGTCGCCAATCGTACGTTGTATCTATAGATCGGTATTAGAACGCTAATAAGAAAAAATGTAACGGCAACGCCGCCGAATCTTACCAGGTTAGTTCTTATAAGATCCAAAGTATCAACAGTTGTAGCCGTTTTAGTTATTTTTTCTGCTTGTGGAGCGGCCTTAATACGCTGTTCTACGACCGACTTTTTCAGATTTTCTTCATTTATATAGCTCGTTACCTGATAAATGTCGGTAGATGTTACTTCGCCAACGTTGAACCTTTTCTGAGATTCCTTGAGGTAGCGATCAAGTTCATCAAGTAAATCGGTCATGCCTTTTTCTTCGGCAATTAACTCTTCCTTTGATCTTACTGAATCTACGTCGGAGAAGTATCCAACATCAGTCATTAAGCGTTCTTTTTGTTCAAAAATTAACAGTTTTATTTTAGCTTCACCAAGGGCCATCATAGCCCCAGCCACATCAGCCGTTGTACGTTGACCAACTTCACTTTCTTGTCGTAGGCCATCTAGCTCTGATTCGAGAGATTCTATGACAATACTTTCATTCTTTTTGGGGAGTATCCCCGTGACACACGTGCTGTCGGGTTCCACTATCTATGTGTGCGGATAGATTCGCCCGTAATCACGACAAACATTCTGCGATCATGTTTCCCATTCCCGAAAGCCCATTCGTGTTCGATCAACGATAAAGCCGAATTGAGCCGGTCCGCCGCCCTGGACTCTCGGCATTTTTCGAATCTGATTAGGCTGAGGCGACGGTAGCGCCTATGACCAATCCCAGTTCGAGCGGCGATCGCCTTGAAATCACCGTCTGTTGTCACCAAGACGGCATCGTTTGCCTCTGCGACGGCTGCGACCAATGTATCCGGCGAATCCGGCGCCGTCTTTTCTCGTAACCTGATAACTTCATAGCCAGCGGCCTCAAACGCCTTCGGAACAGATTCTGGAACGCAATGATCAATAAACAGACGCATTGTGACGGCGCTGATCACGCGACCTTAGATGCCTTATGATTGAGGGCCGCCTGAATATCTTCTGGTCTAAGGTCAGGATATTCTTGAATTATTTGTTCTGTTGTATATCCGTCTTCATGCAGCCGGACTATCGCCCCGACAGGGATTCGCGTCCCGGCAACTACCCACGCGTTTCGAATGACGCTTCGGTTGCGACTGACGTGACCAATAGAGTTCTCTGGACGATTACGAAAGGTGATTATATCCGTCCGAGTGTCGTCAATCACCATTTGCAGAGGGATGCCGAGAAGATATTGGCCGGAAACGACTTCTTGGGGCTGCCCATATTCAGGATTAACGAACACGACCTTCTTGTCTATCACAAACAGAGTTGTACGTGTCCAAAGCTCATCTGTCAGATGGCTTAGTGTCTCTGCCACTTTCCTCAGATGCTGAAGTGGCACACTATTTTGCACTCTTAGCATTTCGAGAGTACGAAGAGCGACAATATCTTTGAATGAATAGAATCTGCTATATGGAAGACGCAGGTCGTCTTCTACGTAACTCGGCTTGAAAAAGTCTGTACGCGCCCAATAGCGAAGGCGCGGCTTTGCGAGACCGGTCATTCTCTCGACATGCTCTTCGGAGAATGCAGCTATAACGTTGCTTATATCTAGCGGCGAGCCGTTCGAGCGGTCTTGCTGATTAGCAACCATAGGAGTACCGTAAGAGGATGACAGTCCCGTATATCACCTTACGCGAAGCCCTCAAATCAGGCAGATTATTAGAGTTTGCCGCCCAAGAGGAAGCGCGCGGAATCGGCCCTATCGGCCGTGCAGAGCTTGACCGCGACATTGCGGAGCTTATCAAAGCGCCGCAATCAAAAGATCAAACATCGCATTTCCCATTACGCGGTGGTTCGACCGGAACGCGAACTCGCCAAGGTAACGGTCCGCGTATTTCGCGCTAATGTGAATATGCGTTGATGCAACCGACTTTTTGAACAAACGCCAAAACGACTCGACGTGATTTGTGTGGTGAGTTGCATCATGACGATAGTCGTAATAGGCCCATTCCTTCGCGCCGTGTTTCACCGCGCCGTGCTTGTAACCATCCCCGGTTAGTAAACCGTAGCTCATCAGTTCATCCGTCGATACGATAGAGCCGGGCTCAACGTTATCGAGGACGACGCCGCGAAGCGTTTTCTTCTTAATGTCCGGGATGGTTTGAGTTGCAATCTTTCCGCCGCGCTCTTTCATGCCCATGACAATCGTCTTGCCCTCAGCCCCGCGTCCGCGCTTGCCGGAGCGATGACCGCCAATATAGGCTTCATCAAGCTCGACATGACCCTTGAGCACGGCAAGGTCATCGGCCGAACCCATGAGCTTGCGAATTTGCTGGCCCATGCGATAAGCGCACTTGTAGGTCACACCAAGAGAGCGTTGGAGTTCTTTGCCGGACACGCCGTGGCGTGTTGCGATAAAGAGATAGATCGCATAGAACCAAGTTTGCAGTGGCGTGCGGCTGTCCTGAAAGATGGTGCCAGCACACGGATAGACATGATCGCCACATGCGGCGCAGGAAAACGCGCGGCGTCCCGCGAGCTTATGAAACGTCGCGTCTTTGCCACAATGGTTGCAGACATGACGCAGGCCATAGCGGACCTCCATAACGCGCGTCAGGCAAGCGTCGTCATTCGCAAATTCGGCAAAGAACTCACGAACCGAAAACGGTTGAACGTTGCTAACCTTGTTTCCGGCTTGGCTTGGGCGAACACGTTTGCGGGTAGCCATGGCGATCTCCTATGACCGCCAATATGGCACAAGTCGTTACGTGTGTCAATGGGATAATCCCCTATTAAAAAGTGAACTTTTGCCCGCTTCTGAAATCTGTTGATGTGCTCTGGCGTGATTGCGCTTGAGGCGTTCGTTGTCGCATCCGACACAGGTTATGCTCCGTCGATAAAGGCCCGTCTACGACTGCGCAGTGTGGCCACGCGTGACATTAGCATCAGGCGGGGATCAAAATCGAGCCTGAGAAACTCGCCATTGGATTCACCCGTTGGGTCCGCCAAATTCGAAGCCTCAGATCTTAAATAAGATATTGATTATTATAGCTGAATCGCCACCTTGGCTCTACCCGATTTCACGTTATTTGGGGAATTCGGTATTAAGACGGTGTGAGATGAAGCGACTTCTGTTGGCGGCCGCGGCTACATTTATAACCCCTGTCCATGCCGGCGGCTGCGACGAAGAGACGATCCGCGGCGTCGCGCGCGGCGGGAGCGTCGTTATTCTCGACTCTGGCGCCGTCTATGAGGTGGAGCCGCACGATACTTCGGACACGGCACTTTGGAACGCCGGAGACAGCGTCCTTTTGTGCGGCGGCGATAAAATGATCAATAAGGAGAATGGCGACAAGGTATATGTAACGCCGTTGCGATGAAGCCGCGGCGTTTGATTGCGCCTCCGGCTTGGCTCCAGGGCCGCCGCGCCGAGCGGGAATCACGGAGATATTACCTATTGCCCTTGCTTTGGGTCAATTATTAAGGGAAAAGCCAGCGAGTTCGGCGAATATCGCTACCCGCCAGCCGGAAAGATAATCGCGCGTACGGCGGAGAGGCCAAACCAATGCCATCCTATCTTGATCTTGGCTTGATCGCCGTCATTTTGATTTCTGCGTTTCTGGCGATGCTGCGCGGCTTTACCCGCGAAGTTCTTGCCATTGCGTCATGGGGCGCGGCAGCGGTTGCGGCGATTTATCTTTATCCGTTCGCTTCGGTTTATGTGACGCCTCACATCGCCAACAAAAACATCGCACTGGGTGTTGCCGCGGCGGCGGTTTTTTTCGTCACCCTGATTTTGGTATCGTTGATTACCATCAAATTGTCGGATGCGATCCTCGATTCCAAGGTCGGCGCTCTCGACCGGTCGCTCGGCTTCCTGTTCGGCGCGGTCCGCGGCCTGCTCTTGTGCGTCATCGCCTTCGTGTTTTTCAATTGGCTCGTGCCCGCGCAAACCCAGCCCCTATGGGTTAAATCCGCGCGCATGAAGCCCCTTTTGCAGGCGACCGGCGACCAGCTCATGGCGATTCTGCCGGACGATCCGGAAGGCCTTTTGAACAAACTCAAGAAGCCGAAAGCCGCCGGCGCCAGCGAGGAGTCGGTGCCCGATACGGATCAGGAACCAAAAAAAGCCGAGCCTGGCAAAGGGACGTAAGCGCGGGCGCTTGAGCATTGTGGCGCGGCTTTGCGCAACGCCGGAACGCCAAGCCGCGCGCGCGAAGGGCCGCCGTCGATTCCTGGGGAAAACCCTCAAGATTTGACGATGGCCCGCAGCGCGGGCTCATGGAGGCTTGATCTTTGCAATGTCTTCGAGGCTGACATTCGCCTCAAGGTCAATTATGTAAGTCCCACGACACCGTTGGCCTTGCATTGCTCCGGTCAAACGAGAATCGGAGAGGGTCCAAAGTCTTTATCTTCGCGCGATTTCCTGTCGCGGTTTCGCGGATCACGCCTGAGCTTTTGGGAGCCGTTGATGGGTGAAACGGTGGACGTTGGACAAGAACCTGATTTCGGCCGCCGGTCATTCGATGCGCGGGGTCTTGATCCGGAACCCGCCGGCATTGATCTCGACGCCGACCGTCTTCGCGAAGAATGCGGTATTTTCGGGATTTTCGGCCATCCCGACGCCGCCGCCATCACCGCTCTTGGACTGCATGCCTTGCAACATCGTGGCCAGGAGGCGGCGGGAATCGTGACCTTCGACGGCCAAAGATTTAATTCCGAGCGCCGTCTAGGTCTTGTCGGCGATCATTTCTCCAAGGCATCGGCGATCGAGCGGCTGCCCGGCGAGTCGGCCATCGGGCATGTGCGTTATTCGACGACGGGCGAGACCATTTTGCGCAATGTTCAGCCGCTTTTCGCCGAGCTTAATGCGGGCGGTTTCGCAATCGCGCACAATGGCAATCTCACCAACGGACTGACGCTGCGCCACGATCTCGTGCAGGGAGGCGCGATCTTTCAATCGACCTCCGACACCGAGGCTATCCTTCATCTCGTTTCCCGCAGCAGGCGTTTGCACCTCGTCGACCGGTTCATCGAGGCCTTGCGCTCGATCGAGGGAGCTTATTCCCTCATCGCGCTCAGCAACAAGAAGTTGATCGGCGCCCGCGATCCATTAGGAATCAGGCCGCTCGTCCTTGGCGAGCTCGACGGACGTTTCATTCTCGCCTCCGAAACCTGCGCGCTCGACATCATCGGCGCGCATTTTGTCCGCGATATCGGAAATGGCGAGATCGTCGTAATTTCCGGCGAAGGGATTGAGAGCCTGCGGCCATTTCCGCCGCGGCCCGCGCGCCCCTGCATCTTCGAATACATTTATTTCGCCCGGCCTGATTCGATCGTGCACGGCAAGCCCGTGTACAATGTTCGCAAAATGATGGGCGCGGAACTCGCGCGAGAGGCGCCGGTCGAAGCCGATGTCGTCGTGCCGGTTCCCGATTCCGGCGTGCCGGCGGCGCTCGGCTTCGCGCAACATTCTGGCGTTCCTTTTGAACTCGGCATTATCCGCAATCATTATGTCGGGCGCACGTTCATTCAGCCTTTCCAATCGGTGCGGGAATTGGGGGTGCGTTTGAAACACAGCGCCAACCGCGCGGTCGTCGCCGACAAACGGATCGTGCTTATCGACGATTCGATCGTGCGCGGGACGACGTCCGTGAAAATCGTGCGGATGATGCGCGAGGCCGGCGCGCGCGAGGTGCATTTCCGGATTTCCTCGCCACCGATTGCCCATCCCGACTACTACGGGATCGATACGCCGGAGCGCGACAAATTGCTTGCCGCAACCCATACACTCGACGAAATGCGCGCCTATATCGGCTGCGATTCGCTGGCCTTTCTTTCCGTCGACGGCATTTATCGGGCGATGGGCGAGAAAGGCCGCGATCCCATCCGGCCGCAATACACCGACCATTGCTTTACGGGAGATTATCCGACTCATCTCACCGATAGCGGTGGCGACACCAAGGCCCAACTTTCGCTTCTCGCGGAAGCAAGTTAGGG
>JBOHJV010000003.1:45808-47727 GCA_050728695.1 Methylocella sp.
CTCCTGTTGGGCCTTCTCGCCCTGTTGTGCACTATGCCAGTGTCGCCGGCCCGCGCGGGCAGGGACTGGGACTACGGCGACCCTTGCCATCCACCCGGCAAGAAGTCGTGCGGCCACCCGATCATCCTGCCTAGCGGGAACGTGTACGAGAAGGTTACCGATTTTTCGACCGCGGGGCAGAACAAGCTCGCCGTGACCCGTTATTACAACAGCGAGGCCGGAGCCCCAGGCAGCTCGTTCGGCGCCCATTGGAGCTGGACTTATGAACGGTCGCTATTCATCGGTGCTTCCGAGGCCGATGCCTCTCGCGCCGATGGAAAGGATATCTTTTTCTTTCCGGACGGCAAGGGCGGCTGGCAAGGCCCCCTCGATCTCGATCTCCGGCTGACGAAATCGGGCGCGACCTGGACGCTGACCGATTGGGACGACAACGTCGAGACTTACACGGTTGTTGCCCACGGCGACGACGGGACCCTAACCGCGTTTCTGACGTCGATCAAGGCCCGGAACGGTTACACGCAAACATTGCATTATCAAGGGACAGGAGTTGCTGAGAAACTGACTTCGGTGACCGATTCTTACGGGAGAAAATTAACTATCACCTATAATAGTACTGGCCCTTTTTCCGGGGCAATTAGCTCGATCACGACCCCGGATGGGCTTGTCCTAACTTATAGCTACAGTAACCCTCCTGGGTCGCTCGTCAGTGTGCTCGTTAAGGTTGGCTACTCGACAAGTCCGGCGACGAGTCTAACCTATTTATATGAAGATACGCATTTTTTGGACATAGACACGCTGCCGCTGACCGGCATCATCGACGAGAACGGCAACCGCTTTGCGACCTGGACCTACGACGACACCGTTACTTTCAACCAAGCCACGTCGAGCCAGTATACGGGCGGCGCCGATCTGACGAAGGTCGCCTACGACAGCAATTTCAGCAACCCTACGGTGACCTATGTTCTCGGCGAGCAGGAGGCCTACAAATTTGGCTTTTTCGAAACCGAGCCACAAGCCCCACGACCCTTTTTCGCCCACATTGCCACCGAGATCGACCGGCTTGCCCCGGCCGCGGTCCGTAAGTTCACCTACGACGGCAACGGCTATGTCGCGAGCGAGACGGATTGGAACGGCAACCTGACGGCCTATGTCAACAATGTCCGCGGCCTTCCGAAGACGGTCACCGAGGCGTCGGGCACGTCGCTGGCGCGGACGACAAGCACTATCTGGCACCCAATATTTCACTTGCCGGTGCAGATCAGTGAGCCGAACCGGACCACCGCTTTCACCTATGACGCAAACGGCAATGTGGTGACCAAAAAGATCACGGCGGACGCGCTGACGCGCAGTTTTTCCTACACCTACAACGCGACCGGCGAAGTGCTGAGCGCGACCGATCCGCGCGGCAACGTCGCCAATTACGCCTATGACGCCAAGGGAAATCTGACGAGCGTCACCGATGCGCTCGGGCATGTGACGAGCATCACGAGCTACGACGGCGCGGGCCGGCCGCTGACGATCATCGATCCCAACGGCGTGACGACAAGCCTGACCTATGATCCGCGCGGCCGCTTGACGTCGCAGACGGTTGCGGCGCTCAAGACCATGTATGCCTACGACGCGGCCGGGAATTTGATCAAGGTGACCCTGCCGGACAACTCATTTCTGATCTATAAGTACAATGCGGCGCATCGGTTGACGAAGATCTCGGACGCGCTGGGCAACCATATCATCTATACGCTCGACGCGGCGGGCAACCATATCAAGGAACAGACGTTCGGCCATGCCGGCTTGCTGAGGCAGACGCGTTCTTATGCCTACAGCGCCCTCAACAGGCTGAAAAAGACGATCGGAGCGGAAGGCCAGACGACCGTTTACACCTATGACAACGAGGGCAATCTGACCGCGGTCACCGATCC
>JBOHJV010000004.1:0-45849 GCA_050728695.1 Methylocella sp.
GAAAATTCAAGGGAAAACAGGCAATCGCGACGCGCCTGTCCGAGTACTACAGTCATTATTGGCGGCCCCGCGGCGTTCAACCCGCTATCGCCGCGCGGTCGGCGAAGACGCGGATGGTTCCACGCGTCGCGAGGCGGGCGGCGGGCAGTGTCCTGTCGTTGGCGAGCGCGCGGGCCAAAATTTCCCTTTTTTTTTCGCCGGACACGACAAAAACGATCGCGCTGCTCGATTCGAGAGCCGGATAGGTGAGCGAGATGCGCGGCTCGGGCTTGACCCCAATGACCGATGTCACCCAGGTGCCGCGCTCGTCGAGCGCCTTGGTTCCCGGAAACAGCGAAGCGGTGTGACCATCGTCGCCGAGGCCAAGCAAGGTTATGTCGAACAAGGGCCGCTCCGGATCGAGCGTCTTGCTCCCGTAAAAGCCTTGCAGGGTTACCTCGTACAAGGCCGCGGCCTCCTCCGGCGTCCCGGAGTTTGTTGGAATGGAGTGAACCTGCGCGGCGGGAATGGGCACATGGTCGATCACGGCTTCGCGCGCCATGCGAAAATTGCTGTCTTTATGATCTGGCGGCACAAACCGTTCGTCGCCCCAAAAAAGATGAACTTTTCGCCAATCGAGCGACGCGCCGAAATCGGCGAGCAACTCGTAAGCGCGCTTTGGTGTCGAGCCCCCGGAAAGGCTGAGGCTAAAACGACCATGCGCACTTGCCGCGCGGGCCGCAACAAAGCCCGCAACCCGTCGCGCCAAGGCCTCCGCGTCTTCGGCGACATCGACGATCGGCGCGGGGGTCATGGTTGTTCTACCCCGGAACGTTCGACATGGCCGCCGAATTTGTAGCGCATCGCCGACAAAAGCCGCTCGCCGAACGTGTGCTCCTCGCGCGAGCGAAACCGCGCGAACAGCGAGGCCGCGAGAACGTTCGCCGGCACCGCCTCTTCGACCGCCGCATCGACGGTCCAGCGGCCTTCGCCCGAATCCTCGACCGCGCCGGTGAATTTTGCAAGGTTCGAGTCCTCGGCGAGCGCCAAGGCGCCAAGATCGAGAAGCCAGGACGAAATAACGCTGCCGCGCCGCCAGACTTCTGCGATATCGGCGAGATCCAGGGTGAAGCGCTCGGCATCGGGCAGCTTCGCATTAGCCTTGCCGCGCAAGATGTCGAACCCCTCGGCATAGGCTTGCATCAGGCCATATTCGATGCCGTTGTGGATCATCTTGACGAAATGCCCGGCGCCCGCGGGCCCCGCGTGAATATAGCCGCGCTCGGCGCGGGAGTCCCGCGCGTCCCTGCCCGGCGTCCGCGCGATGGCGCCAAGGCCCGGCGCCAGGGCATTGAAAATCGGATCGAGGCGATCGACAACCGTCTTTGGGCCGCCGATCATCATGCAATAGCCGCGTTCGAGACCCCATACCCCGCCGGAAGTGCCGACATCGACATAGGCAATGCGCTTCGATTCAAGCGTTTTCGCGCGGCGAATGTCGTCCTTGTAAAACGTATTGCCGCCGTCAATCAGAATATCCCCCGCGCTCAACAAATTGTTCATAGTGGTGACCATGCCTTCGGTGATGGCGCCGGCCGGAAGCATGATCCACGCCGCGCGGGGAGGATCGAGTTTTTTGACCAGATCCGAAATATCCGATGCCGGCGTCAGACCCTCGGCGGCGAGTTCGGCGACCGGTTTTGGGGTCCGGTTGTACACCACGCAATCGTGCCCGGCGCGGTGAAGCCGCCGCGCAATATTGCTTCCCATCCGGCCAAGGCCAACCACGCCCAATTGCATTGGAACACCTCTTTCTATCCGTGGAGTTCTTCCCGTTATACAGTCTAATGCGATGAACCGGCACGGGCGATGTGCGGGAGGGGGTTCGACGGGGTGAGCGCTCCTGCTAACGGTCCTTAACATTCTCTACAGTTGCCAAGTTCCAGGAAAACGCGCAGCCTCCGTCCCTACGACGGGGAGGGGTTTTAGCCACGTGATGCCGCCCCGGCGTCGCCGCGCGGGTAAACCCCCTGATCAGGGGGTGCGGAGGAAGCGGTTTCATGACAATCAGTCCGGGCGGTGCGGGCTAAATAAGAAAAACAACCTTTGGGGATGTATCATGCGAAACAACGTTAGCAAGACAAGCCACGCCGTATGGGCGGGGGGCTTTGTGACCCTGTCCGCCATGCTGGTGCTGTTTATGGGCTTTAGCGCCCGGCCGGCGGCGGCGGCGCCCTTCGCCTATGTGACGAACATTAGCTCCAACACTGTCTCGGTGATCGACACGGCCAGCAATAAGGCGGTCGCCACGGTCACGGTGGGGAGTGGCCCATTTGGAGTAGCCGTTACCCCGGATGGGAAACACGCCTATGTAACGAATGGTTTCTCCAACACTGTCTCGGTGATCGACACGGCCGGCAACAATGTGGTGGCCACGGTCACGGTGGGGGGGTCCCCCGGGGGTGTAGCCGTAACCCCGGATGGGAAACACGCCTATGTGGCGAATGGGATCTCCCCCGGCACTGTCTCGGTAATCGACACCACTAGCAATAATGTCGTGGCCACCATCACGGTGGGGAGTTTCGCCTTTGCGGTAGCCATCGCCCCGGACGGGAAACACGCCTATGTGACGCATGTGTTCTCCAGCACTGTCTCGGTGGTCGACACCACCAGCAACAATGTGGTGGCCACGGTCACGGTAGGGAGTTTCCCCGGGAGTGTAACCGTTACCCCGGACGGGAAACACGCTTATGTCGCGAATGGGGGCTCCGGCACTGTCTCGGTGATCGCCACAGCCACCAACACGGTGGTGGCCACGGTCCCGGTGGTGGCTCAGGCCAATGGGGTTGCCGTCACCCCGGATGGGACACACGCCTATGTTACGAATGGGATCGGCCTCGGCACTGTCTCGGTGATCGCCACAGGCACCAACAAGGTGGTGGCCATGGTCCCGGTGGGGACTGCACCCGACGGGCTGGCGATTACACCGGACGGGAAACACGCCTATGTGGTGAACGCGTTGGACAACACTGTCTCGGTGATCGGCACGACCAGCAACACGGTGGTGGCCACGGTCACGGTGGGGAACGGGCCCCGGAGCGTGGGCATTGTTCCGCCGCCCCCGCTACCGCCGCCGCCGCCGCCCCGCATATGTGGCCTTCGCCTATGTGACCACTAGTAGCTCGAACACTCTCTCGGTGATCGCCGAGGCCAGCAAAACGGTGGTCGCTACCGCCACGCCAGTCAGGAGAAAGAGCAACGATAGAGTCGCCAGGAAATAAATGATCGGCATCGCGTGGTTCTCGCTTGGGTCTCGCGGGCAGGTAGCGTGCCTGGGCAATTGTTGCCTTCAGGGTTCTTTTCTCCACCATGTGTCGAGGGTGGCGCCGCCCGAGGCCGGACCGTAGCGCGGCAGGATGCGCGGCCGCGCAAGCTTCGCGGACGCCGCGATCCATTCGTCCTCCGCATGAAACAGCGGCACGATATAAAAGCCCGAGAGAAGGACGCGGTCATAGGCGCGCACGGCGGCGACAAACTCTTCGCGCGTCTTGGCGGCGAGCAGGGCGTTGATCATCGCATCGACGGCGGGCGATTTGACTCCGGCGAGATTGAACGAGGCTTCCTGACCGGCACTTGCCGAGCCCCAGCGCGAGCGCTGCTCGTTGCCGGGCGAGGCGGAGGCAAGCCAGCTTCCGATCATCATGTCGAAATCGAATTTTTGCCGCCGCCTCTGATATTGGACTTCGTCGACGAGCCGGACCTTCGCCGCGACTCCGATCCGGCCAAGGGAATCCGCGTAATTGAGGGCGAGGCGCTCCTGATTTCGGTCCTTGACCATGATCTCGAAGGACAAAGCCTCGCCCCCCTTGGTCAGGCGGCCGACATCAAGCTCGTAGCCCGCCGCTTGCAAGAGCGCGAGAGCGCGCTTCGGCTGCGTCCTGTCCGCTCCCAAACCGTCGGTCGCCGCCGGCCGCCAGCGGCCTTCTAAGATATCGGCGCGAACCACGCCGGGAAACGGCGCGAGCAGGGCAAGCTCGGCGGCGCTCGCCGCGCGCCCGGTCGAGGCAAGTTCGGAATCGTCGAAAAAACTTTTCGTTCGTTTATAGAGCCCGTCGTAAAGATTGGCATTGATCCATTCGAAATCGAAAACAAGCCCCAGCGCCTCGCGAACTCTGCTGTCGACAAAGAGCGGCCGGCGCAAATTGAAGACAAATCCCTCCATTCCCTTCGGCCCTCCAGCCGGCAAGGCTTCCCGGATGATCCTGCGATCGCGGACGGCGGGGAAATCGTAGGCGTTCGTCCAGCGCGCCGGACTGGTCTCCTCGCGAAAATCGAGAAGCCCGGCCGCGAAAGTTTCGAAAAGGCTATTGGCGTCGCGAAAATATTCGATGTCGATCTCGTCGAAATTGTAGAGACCGCGGCGGACTGGCAGGTCCTTGCCCCAGTAATCTCGGTCGCGGCGCAGAACGATGCGTTCGCCGGGCTTGACGTCGGCGACTTGGTAGGGTCCGGAGCCGGTTGGGATTGCGAGACTAGCATCGTCGAATTTCGCGGGATCGGTCTTGTGGCGCGGCAACACCGGCATAAGCGCCAACGTCAGGGGCATTTCCCGATCGCCTATGCCGGAAAGATCGTAGCGGATGGTCAGCGCGTCCGGCGTTTCGACCGATTTGACGAGAGAATAAGCCGCGCGCTGTTGCGGCCGCCCCTTGGATTTCAGGAGGTCGAACGTGAACCGGACGTCGGCTGAGGTAATTGGCGCACCATCCGAGAAATGCGCGCGCGGATCGAGCCTGAAGGTCGCAAAAGTGCGGTCGGCGTCCGTCTCGATGGTTTGCGCGATCAATCCGTAAAGCGTGAAGGGTTCGTCGAGAGACCGCGTCATCAAGGTCTCGAAGACATTGGCATTCAACCCCTGCGCGGTTGATCCGGCCTTCAGGTTAAAGGGATTGAGACTATCGAATGTACCGAGAAATCCGATGGTCAGATGGCCGCCTTTTAGCGCCGCGGGATCGCCATAGGGCAGATGATCGAAGTGGCCGTCGAGGGCGGGGTCGCCGTGCATGGCGATGGCTGGCGCCTCCGCCGGCTTCACCGCTTCCGCCGCGTCGGTGGCGCAACAAGCGGCGCGAAGTACCAACGCGGCAACGGCGAAAGCTAGGGCGGGAATCCGAGGCAGACGAGATGTCATTGGCGCAAATTGGCGGATCGATCCGAATTCCGCCCAATGGCGGCGGGAGGGGCCTCTTGAATTAGAGCTTCCTTTAGCTTGGAAAATGATTTATAAGCATCGCCGCGTCGTTGCTTTCGTCACGCTGGGCACCCGCCGCCGCGGCCAAATCGGCAGGAGCGGCAGGGGGTCCCCGGCAAGGCTTATCGCCGTTTTTGCTGGAGTTGACTTGACTTTTCCGGCAAAAAGCTCGACGTAACCAACGCGACCGCGAAATCGCGGCGCCAAGATCAGTACCCGACCGGGAGAGGACCATGAACGAACACGCAGTCGCCATAGTCAACGGCTTACTCATTTTCACCATCCTTTTCCAGCTTGTCCTAGTGAAAATTTGGGTGTCTTGAACCTTTAGGCGCGCGGCCGCGCGAGTGGCCGCGCCGCCTTGATTGACGGAATTCGAGACGGCCGGGAGAGTCGCAGGCCGGGAGGGGCGAGCTGCACAAGCAGAGCAGCCCCGGACCGCGGGGGCAATCTGTACCCGAGTCTTTCTTGCTAGAACCCCCCGGACCAAGCCATCATAGTAGGCACGGGACCGCGCTAGTGGCGGAACGGTTCCGGCCCAAACAGATGGAGCAGCCCGGCGTGGTGCGTTTGAGCGTCTTGGCAAAGAATTCCGTGGCAAACCAGACACTCCATTAACGTTTCAAGTCAACCGGCTGTCGCGACAACTGAGGTTGTCCTTTGCCGGTTGCCGCCAGGGTAGGCCCCTTCAGACCCATGCACGCTTTTCGCGGCCTGGCCGCAGAGGCAGTGCTCCACGCTTTGGCCAGAAATTTCGCTCCTTTGGTTACGCACGACTGAAACCCGCGCCGGAGCTTGAAAGCCATCCGTACATTGCTTACCGAAGCGACAAAACCGCTGTGCAGGCGTGGCGCCTTGCGCTCCGGTGTAGGCGGCAGTCCTCGGCTCCCGCGGATTCGCAAGGTGGTTTCGTTGTCGCATCGATTGCCGTCGCGTAGTGACCGGAGCGAAGGCGGTTGCGTAAAGCCTGCCGCTGGATGCGTAAAGCCTGCCGCTGGAAAGGAAATTTGATGCCCTTCTCGTTGAAACGCCTTGGCGCGGCCTGGTTTGCTAGCCTACTGCTGTTTGCGGGAACCGGGGCGTTCGCGCAGGCGAAGAAGCCTGCGCAGGCCGCCCCCGCGGCTCCCGCCCAGGCGCAGCCCGCCCCTACCCCGCCGGCTCAGGGCCAGGCCGCGCCGCCGCAAGGCCCAGTCAAGATCGACCTAGTCCCAACGCAAAACGACTGGACGAAGGTCTGCGGCAAGGATCCGGCTGCCAACAAGGAGATTTGTTACACGACCCGCGATTTCAGCGCCCAGGCGGGGCAGGCGCCAGTCTTGGCGCTGGCCATTTACGACATCAAGGGCGACGAAAACCGCGTCGTTCGCCTGCTGGTGCCGGTCGGCCTCATGTTGCGGCCTGGCTTCCGTTTTGCCATCGATAAGGGAGAGACGCTTGCGGGAAGCTTCGAAATTTGCTTCCCGAACGGGTGTTTTGCCGAAGCCAAGGTCAAGGGCGCGACGATCGATCAGATAAAGAAGGGTTCGATTTTGAGTGTCGCGGTTAAGAACCAAGTCAACAATGAAATTACCTTCGCGATCCCGTTGGCTGGTTTCGCCAAGGCCTTCGATGGTCCCCCTATCGATCCAAAAGTCCTCGAAGAGCAGCAGAAAAAATTGCAAGAGGAATTGCAAAAGCGCGCGGAAGAGGAGCGCAAGCGCCTCGAAGCGACCAAACCGGACGCCGCCAAGTCGTCCGCCGCGCCCGCGCAGTCGGCCCAACCCGCCGCGCCCGCGCCGCCGCCCAAATAGGCCGCTTCAAGGCATGCGCTTGCCCGCGTGCCGCGCGGCTTCGTTCGCCTGGCCGCGAACAGCGAGTTCCCGTGCGGGACGCGAAGCGCGCTCATGCCGGAGTTATATTATTGGTGAAAAGATGCTTGGACGGCATAGGTGCTGGAAACTGTCCTAGCTGGCAGGAATTTCAATCAACAATTCCACTGGAAACCTTATGACCGCAGAGGAAGTATTTGGTCGCGATGCCGACGTCTACGATCATGCGCGTTGGCAGCTCGTCCATTGCTACGACGACTTTTATGGCGCGGCGGTCGAGCTCGTCGCTAGCCGGATCGGCAAGGCCGCCAGAATCCTCGATCTCGGCGCTGGAACCGCCATCTTCTCTTCTCTCGTTCGGGACCGTATGAGCGACGCCCAGTTTACCCTGGTAGATTGCGCGCCAGAAATGATTGCTCATGCCCGGCAGCGTCTCGGGACCGAGCGGATAAGCTATGTGCTTGGCGACATCGCGCGCGATCTCCCGGAAGGGCCGTATGACGCAGTGATTTCCGCCTTAGCGATCCACCACCTTGACGATGCCGGCAAGCAGTGCGTCTATCATCACAGCTACCGTGTGCTAGCAGAGGGTGGCGCGTTCGTTAATGCCGACCAATGCCTAGGCCCAACGCCGGCGCGCGACCTTGCTTACTGGGAATATTGGCACCGGCGGAGTCGCGAACGAGGGATTCAGGAAGCCGATCTAAAGCGAGCCGTAGATCGCATGCAATACGATCGGATGTCCCCTATTCCGGAGCAATTAGACTGGCTCAAAACGGCCGGCTTTAAGAATGTGGACTGCGTTTACAAGAGTTGGAGCTTTGCCGTGGTCTACGGCGAGACATAAAACCGTGCCGCTCCTGTCGGGCCGGCGATTCCGGCGCCCCACCCCCCTGGAATGGCCAGCAACGGGCGCCATCTGCGACCCATGAGATTAGAGCATGATGAGAACGGGACCCAGGTTGCTCCCGGACGGGAAATGCCGGCGTTGACCAGTGTGCTGGAGTGAAATCGTGACCTCGCCGCTGCTTCCCACTTATGCCCGGGTTAACCTCGCCTTCGAGAGGGGCGATGGCGCGTGGTTGACCTCGACGGCGGGCGAGCGGTTTCTTGATTTCGGCGGCGGCATCGCCGTGGCGTCGCTCGGCCATGGCCATCCTCATCTTCTCAAAGCGCTGCATGAGCAGGGCGCGAAAATCTGGCATACCTCCAATCTCTTCGAGATCCCGCAAGCCGAACGCTTGGCCCGGCGCCTCGTCGAGGTTTGTTTCGCCGACTACGTATTTTTCGCCAATTCCGGCGCGGAAGCCATCGAAGGCGCGATCAAGACAGCGCGCAAATATCACTCTTCGGGCGGACATCCGGAAAGATTCCGCATTATCACTTTTGCCGGGGCTTTTCACGGCCGCACGCTCGCGACGATCGCCGCGGCCGGCGATCCCAAATACCTCGAAGGCTTCGGCCCCAGAGTTGAGGGCTTCGACACGGTTCCTTTCGGCGATATCGAGGCGGCGAAGGCCGCGATCGGTCCGCAAACCGGCGCCATTTTGATCGAGCCGATTCAGGGCGAGGGCGGAATCCGGGCCGCGCCGCAAGGCTTCCTGCGCGCGCTACGCGAGCTTTGCGACAAACATGGGCTCCTTTTGATGTTCGACGAGGTGCAGACCGGCATCGGCCGCACCGGCAAGCTCTTCGCGTACGAACTCTTTGGCGTCGCGCCCGACATCATGGCGATCGCCAAGGGCATCGGCGGCGGCTTTCCGCTTGGCGCATTTCTGGCAACGCGCGACGCGGCGAAGGGCATGACCGTTGGGACCCATGGCACGACATTTGGCGGCAATCCGCTGGCCGCGAGCATTGGCAACGCGGTGCTCGACGTGGTGCTGGCGCCAGGTTTTATCGAACACGTCGCCGCGATGGGCGTGGCGCTCAAGCAAAGCCTCGCCGGGCTAAAAGATCGGCACGGCGCGATCATCTCGGAGATTCGCGGCGTCGGTCTCATGCAGGGCATCGCATTACGCGTCCCGGTCAACGATTTCGCCGCCGCCGCGCGGGCCGAACGAATCCTCGTCATTCCGGCGGCCGAGAATGTCGCGCGGCTGCTGCCGCCGCTGATCATCGGCGAGGAGGAGACTTTCGAAGCCGTTGCGCGCCTTGACGCCGCTTGCCGCCGGATCGAATCCGGCAAACCGGAAAATGCGTCCGCGAAGCTAAGCGGGAAGGCCGGATGAGCACGCGAGAAAGCCACGGCGCATCCTTCGCGGGGCGCCATTTTCTCGATCTTTCGGAAATTCCGGCGACCGAGCTCCGGCGTATTCTGGACGCCGCCGTCCGCATGAAGGCGCGCCGGCGCAAGGGAGAGAGCCCGCCGGACCGGCCGCTCGCCGGCAAGGTTTTGGCGATGATCTTCGACAAACCCTCGACCCGCACAAGGGTGTCATTCGACATAGCGATGCGCGAGCTTGGCGGCGAAACAATAATGCTGACCGGCCAGGAAATGCAACTCGGCAGGGGCGAGACCATCGCCGATACGGCCCGCGTCCTGTCGCGTTTTGTCGATGCGATCATGATTCGCATTCTCGATCATGCCGCGATGATCGAACTCGCTCGCCACGCCGGTGGACCGGTGATCAACGGCTTGTCCAAGCACTCGCATCCCTGTCAGGTGATGGGCGACATCCTCACTTTCGAGGAGAAGAAAGGCCCGATCAAGGGGCGCACGGTCGCGTGGAGCGGCGACGCCAACAATGTGCTCGCGAGCTGGGTCCACGCCGCGCAGCGATTCGATTTTTCGCTTCATGTCGCCACTCCCGCCGGGCTCGGTCCGCAACCGGGCCTCGTCGATTGGGCGCGCCGTTCGGGGGCACGCCTAAAACTTGTCCACGATCCGCATGAGGCGGTGAAGGGAGCCGACGCGGTCGTCTCGGATTGCTGGGTTTCGATGGGCGACGTGGACGCAGCCTTCCGGCGTAGCTTGCTTGCGCCCTACCAGGTCAACGCGAAACTGATGGTGAGCGCGGACAAGGACGCAATCTTCATGCATTGCTTGCCGGCCCATCGCGGCGAGGAGGTCACCGACGAAGTGATCGATGGTCCGCAATCCGTCGTCTTCGACGAAGCCGAGAACAGGCTGCACGTGCAAAAAGGAATCCTTGCCTGGTGTTTTGGAACCGCGCTGGCATAACCGGCGAGGCGGCGCGAATGTGGGCTAAGAAGTTGAGGAGTAGGATTTGGTGCGCAAAAAGCGAACCGTTTCCCTACTCGTCCTCTGAGAAGAAATCTTCGTCGATCCGCTTGAATTCAACTGCGCGGCCAACCCGGACCCCGACATTGTGCTCTATCATGAGATCGGCGAGGTTTTGACCGTCGTTCAGGATTACGCGTTGCGCCAGATCGCGCATATATTCGATGGCGTTCTGACCGAACCTTGAAGTCGTGACGAATACGCCTTTCGCCGCACCAAGCCCAACGAGACTGCCGACGAAGCCTTGTACCTCGGGACGGCCAATGGAATTACTTGGGGCGTAGCGCTTGGCCTGAAGATAGACACGGTCGAGACCGAATCGGTCCTCATCAATGACACCGTCTATGCCACCGTCACCGCTCCGCCCGAGCTGCGTCGCGGCATTGCGATGCGGGCCGCCGTAGCCCATGGCGACGAGGAGATCGACGATGCGCCTGGTAATCAGGTATGGCCACGCTTCTGATCCGTGATAATTATAGAGATCCTCGCATCGACCGCGCGGCAACACCGGCCAGCGCACTCGTCAGCTTGCGCGCGCGCGTTGCCACCAGCCGGAGCGTTTTGGGCGGGCCGGGGCGTCCGTCGGCGAGGGCTCCTCCAAGCGCGGCGGAATATCGTCCCGTCCCGGCGCGGTATAAACCTCCGATGGCGCGGAGTCTGGCGCCTCTCGCACATCGGCTTTCGCGCTCGCGGGCGAAGCCTCAACATCGTCTGTTTGCGGCGCGACCTCCTGCGCTTGCACCGGACTGTCGACCGCGGTGAAAGCCGATGCGGCGTTTGGCGCGGCGGCATCCTCGCGGCCACGGCCAGCGCGGGACACGCGCGGCGCCCGCCGACCGCGCCGCGCCCTTCCGGCGCTCTCTTCTCCCATACCTTCGCCCGAGGCATCGGGCTCGGGCTTGAATTCGAGATCCGCGGCAGTGGCGGGTCCGGCAGCGAGGTCTCCGGAAGTTTCGCGCGGAGCGCGCTCGCCACGGCGCGAACGCCGGCGCCCGTCTCGACGACTCGCTCCGGTTTCATCGGTTTCATCGTTGCCGGGGAAAGGCGCCGGTCCGGCTTCGGCTTCGCTTGCAAGGGCCACGTTTCCCACGTTTCGCCGCAGTCCGCCGATCTGGGCCATGGCTTCCAGGGCATCATCAGGCGGCTGCGGCGCGTTCGCGGCTATTCCGGAGCCTTCGCGGTCGCCGCCGCGGCCGCGCCGGCGTCGGCGTCTGCGCCTTTGCCTGCCATCGGCCTCGTTTTCGCTATCGCTCTGTTCAGCGCCGCCATCCCCCGTCTCCACCACCGGAAGGACCTCGGGCGGCCCCTCTTCGGTATCGGCCGGTTCATCCAAGAAACTCTCCGCCCCCGCCGCGCGCGGGGCATCTTCCGGCGTGAAAGCGGGAATCTCTTTCGCCCCCGCCGCGGGCTCGCCGCGTTCCAGCAAGTAATAATTCGTCCCGGTCACACCTTCGTCCGCGGCGATCGTCAACGACGCGCCAAACCGCTTTTCCAAATCGCGCAAATGGGCGCGTTTCTGATTGAGGATATAAAGCGCGACGGCCGTCCTTGTATTGACGATGAGGTCATAACTCGAATTCTTGATCAGGGCGTCCTCCAGAGCACGCAGGATATGCAGGGCGATCGACGCCGTCGAGCGGATCATCCCCGCGCCCGCGCAATGCGGACAGACCACGGTCGAGCCCTCGATGACCCCGGTGCGCATACGCTGGCGCGACATTTCCAGAAGGCCGAAATGCGACATCCGGCCGATCTGGATGCGGGCGCGGTCGTTTTTGAGGGCATCCTTCAGGCGGCGTTCGACGGCGCGATTGTTGCGATTCTCTTCCATGTCGATGAAATCGATGACGATGAGACCGGCAAGATCGCGCAGGCGGAGTTGGCGGCTGATCTCGTCGGCGGCTTCGAGATTGGTCCGAAGCGCGGTGTCCTCGATATTATGTTCGCGGGTGGAGCGGCCGGAGTTGACGTCGATTGCGACCAAGGCCTCGGTTTGATTGATGACGACATAGCCGCCAGACCTCAAGGTTACCTGGTTCGAGAACATGGCGTCGAGCTGCGTTTCGGCACCGGACTTGGCGAACATCGGCTGCGGATCGCGATAGGGGTGGACCATCTTGGCATGGCTCGGCAGCAGCAAGCGCATGAATTCCTTGGCCTCGCGATAGGCGTCTTCCCCCGCGACCACGATCTCGTCGATGTCCTTATTATAAAGATCGCGGATCGACCGCTTGATCAGCGATCCCTCTTCATAGACCAGCGTCGGAGCGCTCGATTGCAAAGTGGTTTCGCGCACCGTTTCCCACATGCGCAGCAGGTACTCGAAATCGCGCTTGACCTCGGCCTTGGTGCGCGCGGCGCCGGCGGTGCGGACAATGACCCCCATGCCTTCCGGAACTTCAAGCTCCTGCGCAATCGATTTAAGCCGCTGGCGATCGGTCGAGTCGGTGATCTTGCGCGAGATGCCGCCGCCGCGCGCGGTATTCGGCATCAAGACGGAATAGCGCCCGGCGAGCGACAAATAGGTTGTCAGCGCCGCTCCTTTGTTGCCGCGCTCCTCCTTCACGACCTGCACGAGCAGAACTTGGCGGCGTTTGATGACCTCCTGGATTTTATACTGCTTGCGCGGGCGGTGCGGGCGAGCTGGCATCTCCTCCATCGCGTCGCCGCCGAGATGTTCGATCTCGGCCGCTTCGTCCTCGCCGTCGTCGCCGGTATCGCCACCAGGCTCGCCAGGCTCCGGCGTTCGAGCGTTCGTTGGCAAGGCGCCCTCCCGCGCGGACGCCGTTTCCGAATGTTCCGGTTGCGCCGCCTCGCCAGTGTCGTCCCCAGCGAGTACAACTGTGGGTTCAGCTGGTTCATCAACGGGGGGCACTTTACCGGCGCGATCCGGTGGCCGGGATTCTTCGAAGGAGTCCGCCTCTGCCACGGCGTCCTGGCCACTTGTGCCGGCGTATTCTTCTGGCGGGCCTAGGGAGCGAGCCCCGCCAGGACGCTCTTCCACGAACGGCTCCAGTCCCGCCTCATCGCTTTCCGCCTCCGGGCGAACACCGCCTGGAGCATCAGAGGACGTTTCGTTGGCATAGGCCTCGGACAGGGTTGGATCCGCGCCGCGCCGTTTCTCGGCCCGTTGGCCATTGCGGTCGCCCCGCCGGTAGCGGCGGCTGCGGCGCGGAGGCCGGGAAACGTCTTCATCCTCGTCGCGTTCAGCCCTGGCATCTTCCGCGATCAGGGCCTGACGGTCCGCGACGGGAATTTGATAATAATCAGGATGAATTTCTGAGAAAGCAAGAAAACCATGGCGGTTGCCGCCGTAGTCGACAAAGGCGGCCTGCAGCGAAGGCTCGACCCGCATGACCTTGGCGAGATAAATATTGCCGCGAAGCTGTTTCTTGCTTGCGGCTTCGAAATCGAATTCCTCGACCCGGTTGCCGCGAAGCACGACCACTCTGGTTTCTTCGGGGTGAGACGCATCGATAAGCATTTTGTTGGCCATGTGAAACTCGTTCAGGCGCGACGTGCAAAGGGCCAGTGCCGCCAGCCAAGGCCCGCAAACGGGACGCTGGGGCTAGGCGTGGCCGGCGCAAGGCCGCATCGCGCAATGGATCGGAGGGTGAGTGAGGAAAAGAAGGCGAGGGCCGGCAAGCCGCGCCGCCGCTTCGCGTTCCGCCACGGGACAAAGTGACACGCGCCGAGCGGTTATGGGTAAAACCGGTCGAGCACTCTCGGTCCGGCCGGCGATTGCAACGCATGAACGCGGTAATCACGCCTTTGGAAGCCGCGACCGGCCGCGCAACCGCGAGGATGCCATGATTCAATTGATAGACGGCCGCTAATAGCCCCATTGCGGGACAGGTCATATCCTCATTACCTATCGGCAATGGCGCCCCTAAACAGGAACCATCCAAACATCGACCCTGGCAGGCCGCGCCTCGGCGAAGCCCTAGTTCGGGAAGCGCCAGACGCACGTTTGTTTCCGCTCCAGCTTTCGCTTCGTAGCACAACCACCTGAAACACCAATAAAAGGCGGCGCAACTAATGGGCCGCTCAACGCCAGGAATTCCCGCGGCCCTGATTCGCAAATTTCCGAGCCCGGAAAAGAATTGTTATACATATCGGGTTTCTGATCTGTTTGGCAAGTTTTCCTTTGAGCCGTGTCCGCGCGGTGATGGTTTTCGCGGTGGGCTTCTGGCATGATCATAACTCATTAACCTCATTGATCCTAAACACGGCCAGGTCCACGCGTCGCGAAAACGCCTTGGCCGCGGCAATGGAATTTGGGAACGGCGGCCCTAACGGCGGGTCGAAAGGTAAACCCGGGGCGAATTGATGGCGGAGGGCGCTTTTTTTTGCAAAGCTGTCAGCGTGGCAACTGCCTTGGCCCTCGGTGCGGGCACGGTGGTCTTTGCCGCCGGTTTGCCGACGCTTCTGCCTTCGGCCGGGCGATACCTTGGCTCTCGCGCTTATGCCGCGACGGTTCAGCCCGGGATGGGCGAGCGTCCGGCCGCCAGTGCGGCCTGGATCGAGCAGAGCGGCGATCGCGCCAAGCTCATATTCGAGCTATCCGCGCACCTGGATGCCACGGCCTTTGTCCTAGCCAATCCCAATCGGGTCATCGTCGATTTACCGCAAACCGATTTCGCGCTAGACCCGGAGACCGGCAAAGTGGCGGCCCCGCGCCGCAAAACCGGCCTCATCGCCGCCTTTCGATTCGGCCAGCTCGCGCCAGGAAAGTCGCGTATTGTCATCGATCTTGCTGCCCCGGCGCTGGTTTTGTCGGCGGCTTGCGGTAAATTGGAAAGCGACGGCCACGCACGCCTCGTCATCGAGCTAGCCAAAACGGATCGCCGGAGTTTCGAGGCCGCCGTGCAAAGAGCGCGGATCCAATTGACGGCGTTGGCCCAACCAAAGGAGGCCCCAAAGCCGGAGCCGGACTCGACAAAGCCGGTCATTATACTTGATCCTGGCCATGGCGGAATCGATCGGGGCGCCATGGTGCATGGCCTCATCGAAAAGGAGCTGGTGTTTGATTTCGCCAAGGCGGTCGCGGCCAAACTCGATGCGGTCGGGCGATTCAAGGTGGCCATGACGCGCGACGACGACAGTTTCGTTTCGCTATCCGAACGCGTGCGGATGGCGCGCGACAGAAATGCGGCCCTATTTGTTTCGATTCACGCCGACACTTTGTCGTCCGCGGCCGATGTTTCTGGCGCGACCGTCTATACCGTATCGGATCGCGCCTCGGACGCCGAAGCCGCGCGCGTGGCCGAAAAAGAAAACCAGTCCGACGCGGCGGCCGGACTGGACAAAACCGAGGACGCCAGCGACGTTTCAGGCATTTTGTTCGATTTGACGCGGCGGGAAACCCGCGCCTACAGCCAGTTCTTCGCGCATACTTTGGTGAACTACTGGAGGGTCGCGGGACGCCTTAACAAAAATCCGCGGCGTCACGCCGGGTTTCTTGTTCTGAAGGCGCCCGACGTTCCGTCCGTCCTTTTGGAACTCGGCTATCTTTCCAACGAAAAAGACGGACTGGCGCTCACTTCGGCGCGATGGCGCGACAAGGCATCGAGCCAAGTCGCGGAAGCAATCGAAGCTTTCTTCGCGGCGAGGGAGAGCAGCGCAACGGCGACCAAGACCGATCCCGATCGGGTGCCAGTTGAAAAAATTCCGTCGGCCGGGCCGTAAATTTTAAAATATTTTTTCAGCGAAAACCAATATCCGGGATCGGCTCCTTGCGCGCGCTGGTGCGGGCGATTTTGCCGCACGCGACCGGAGCGCTACCTCATTCGACGCCTACCGCGCCGCTTCTCTCGACAAACTTCCAACACAAAAGCGCCGCACGAAACAGACGGCACACCCGGCGGCGCGCGATAATCGGCGGTTGGCGATAACAAGTCGACCGCCGAGATTGCAAACCTCCGGGATCCGCCATGCGGGGGTGGCGTCCCGGCCGGGATATTCGCACATCGAAGCCTTTATTTGGCTTGGATTCGCGTGGTTTATGCGTGCGTGGCCGCCGTCGAGCGCAGGTATTGCAGGTATTGTTGTTAGGTCCGCCATATTATTGATTACGCCGGCAAGCGTTTCCGGAATTCACAAAGGCCAGGTTGGATGCGGCATATAACCCGTTTTCTCGGTTTCGTTTTCGCGACGGGCGCGATCGTGTTCGTCATTGGGGCTTGCGCGGCGGGGCTTTTTGTTTGGAAATTCGAACGTGGCCTGCCGGATTATACGACGCTCAAGGATTACGAACCGCCGGTGATGACGCGGGTCCATGCGAACGACGGATCGCTGATCGCCGAATATGCCCGCGAGCGGCGTCTTTATCTTCCGGGAGCCGCCATCCCGGCCCTCGTCAAGGAGGCGTTCATCTCCGCCGAGGACAAGAATTTCTACACCCACGCCGGAGTCGATCCAGAACGCATTGTTCGCGCCCTCTTCGTGTTCCTGCAAGGCGACAGGCATATCCAAGGCGCCTCGACAATCACCCAGCAGGTCGCCAAGAATTTTCTCTTAACGAACGAGCGGTCCTTCGAGCGCAAGATCCGGGAGGTGCTTCTCTCGTTTCGGATCGAGGGCGCCTATTCCAAGGACAAGATTCTCGAGCTGTATCTCAACGAAATTTATCTCGGGCTCGGGAATTATGGTGTCGCCGCCGCGGCGCTGAACTACTATGGCAAATCGGTGCATGAGCTTACGATCGCGCAAGCCGCCTATCTCGCCGCCTTGCCGAAGGCGCCGAACAATTATCATCCTTTCTTGAAGCGCGAACGGGCGATCGAGCGGCGCAATTGGGTCATCGATCGCATGGTCGAGAACGGCTATGTCTCGCGCCAGGGCGGCGAGAGCGCCAAGGCCGAGGAGCTCGGCGTCAATCCGAGGGTCCTTTCGCCCAATGCGTTCGCGGCCGGCTTTTTCGCCGAGGAGGTTCGCCGCGAACTTAGCGATCGTTACGGCGAAAAGAAACTCTATGAGGGCGGTCTTTCGGTTCGCAGCACGCTCGATCCGAAACTGCAGCTGATGGCAAGGCGCGCCCTGGTCGACGGCCTTGTCCGCTACGACGAGGCGCATGGCTTTCGTGGTCCGATGCGCCACATCGACATCAGTCAGGATTGGGGGATTCCGCTCGCCGATATTCCGGCCTTGGGCGACGTCGCGCCGTGGCGGCTCGCCGTCGTTCTCGATGCCACCGATTCTAGCACGCGAATCGGCTTGCAGCCCCACCGGGAAAAATCAGGCGAGATCGAGCGCGAACGCGAATCCGGCACGCTCGCCACCGCCGGACTGCGTTGGACCCGTGGCAGCGGCTCCCGCATGTCGCTCGGATCGGGCGATGTGATCTATGTCGAGCCAATCGAGGGAAACCCTCTCCAGTACCGGCTGCGCCAAATCCCGGAAGTCAGCGGCGCGATCGTCGTGATGGACCCCTACACTGGCCGGGTGTTCGCCATGGCCGGCGGTTTTTCCTTCGACCAATCCGAGTTCAATCGCGCGACGCAGGCCATGCGCCAGCCGGGTTCCTCGTTCAAGCCTTTTGTCTATGCGACGGCACTCGACAATGGCTATACGCCATCTTCCATCATTCTCGACGAGCCCATAGAAATCGATCAGGGACCGGGTCTTCCGGCGTGGCGCCCGGAAAACTTCGAGGGCAAGTCGAGCGGTCCCCACACCTTGCGCTATGGAGTCGAACATTCGATCAATCAGATGACCGTGCGGCTCGCCCGCGATGTCGGCATGCCGCTCATCGCCGAATACGCCAAGCGCTTCGGCATCTACGACGATCTGCCGCCCTATCTCGCGATGTCGCTTGGTTCCGGCGAAACGACCTTGATGCGCCTGACCACCGCCTATTCGATGCTCGCCAACGGAGGCAAGCGAATCAAGGAAACCTTGATCGACCGCATCCAGGACCGCTGGGGGCACACGATCTACCGGCACGACGAGCGAATCTGCGAGGGATGCGACGCGCCCCAATGGAACAATCAAGACGAGCCGAGATTGATCGACAACCGCGAGCAAGTGCTCGATCCCCTCACCGCTTATCAGATCACCTCGATCATGGAAGGCGTTATCCAGCGCGGCACCGGCCAAGCGATCAAGGAAGTCGGCAAGCACCTCGCCGGCAAGACCGGGACGACCAACGACGCCAAGGATCTTTGGTTCATCGGCTTTTCGCCCGATCTCGCGGTCGGCGTTTTCATGGGTTACGATCAGCCGCGCTCGCTCGGGGATTCGGCACAAGCCGCGCATTATACGGCGCCGATCTTCCGTGACTTCATGAAGATGGCGCTTGCCGGCAAACCCGACATTCCTTTCCGAGCGCCGCCTGGCATCAAGCTGATCTGGGTCAACGCGAAAACCGGAACGCGGACGAGCGCGAGTTCCCAGGGCGCGATCCAAGAGGCGTTCAAGCCCGGCAGCGCGCCACCGGAATCCTACGCCGCCGGAGATGAAACGCCGCGGGCGCTGCCCGTCGATCCTGACACGGACCGCCTTATTGGACGCGGGTTGTACTAGGCCGCGGCGCGATCGGGGCCAAAGCCTGTCTCAAAAGCCTCGCCTTCGTCCTTCGAGATCGGCTCTTCGAGCCCTCTCTCCGGTCGCCCGCTTCCCTTGCGTCCGCTTCGCGCAGCGCTTCGCTCGCACCGGAACCTCGGGCTTCCTTCCGCTTGGGAAGGGGGCTATTGCCTGGAGCAAGTTTATTCCCCCACCCGGAGAATTTCCCATTCGAGCGCGACCCCGCTTGTTTCCAGCACGCGGGCGCGAAGGAGTTCGCCCAAAGTTTCGAGATCGGCCGCGGTGGCCTTGCCGCGATTGATCAGAAAATTGCAATGAAGCTTTGACACCTGCGCGTCGCCGACGATAAGTCCGCGGCAGCCCGCTTTGTCGATCAGCTCCCAGGCCTTGTGCCCCGGCGGGTTCTTGAAGGTCGAGCCGCCCGTGCATGTATTGACGGGCTGCGTTTCCACGCGGGCTTTGGAGATCTCCGCCATTTCCGAAAGGATTGCTTGGCTGTCGCCGGGGCTACCTGCGAAAACCGCGTGGGTAAAAATCACATCCTCCGCCGCGCCGCAGTGGCGGTAGGAAAATCCCATGTCGACGTTGGAAAACGCGACGCTATTGCCTCCGCGGCCGACGCCGCGGCAGGAGGTGAGTAGGTCCCTCGTCTCGGCGCCGTAAGCTCCCGCGTTCATCCTGAGCGCGCCGCCGACCGAGCCCGGTATGCCGCGAAAAAACGAAAGGCCCGCGAGGCCCGCCTTGGCGGCGGCGGACGCGAGCTTTACGTCCGGCGCGCCAGCGCCGATGCGTACGGAGAGCCCCTCGATCGCGACCTCTTGAAAACTTTTGCCTAACCGGATCACAATGCCCGCGATGCCGCCATCGCGCACCAAAATGTTAGAGCCAGCGCCAAGCGCTAAAACCGGAATCGCGGGATCGAGGCGGCTAAGAAAATACGAAAGATCGTTCTCGTCCGCGGGTTCGAACAGCGCTTGCGCCGGGCCGCCGGTTCTAAACCATGAAAAGCCAGCCATCGGCGCGTTGCCAACGAGAGATCCGCGCAAGTTGGGCATTCGCGCTGTGAGTTTTGACGCGATGTCAGGATGGATCGCGGCGCTTTCCTCACGCGGAAACTGCGGCATCGAGCATCGTTTCCGCCGCGAGCTGGCCCGGCAGCGCGTGCGCCCATTGGGTGATATTGCCGGCGCCGAGGAAAACAACGTAATCGCCGGGCTTGGCAAGCACGCGAATAAGCGGAGCCAAATCCTCGGGCCGATTTAAGCCGATCGCGTGCGCATGGCCCCGGGCGTTCAAGGCGGCGACGAGCGAATCGCGATCGGCGCCCGCGATCGGCGCTTCGCCCGCTGGATAAACATCGGCGACGATCACCGTATCGGCATCGTTGAACGCGGCCGCAAAGCCGTCGAAGAGCGAATGGAGACGCGTGTAGCGATGCGGCTGCACGATGGCGATGACATGGGCTTCGGTGGACGCGCGAGCAGCGCGCAGAACAGCGGCGATTTCGACCGGATGATGGCCATAATCGTCGAAGATGGTTGCGCCGTTCCAATATCCGATGCGGGTAAAGCGGCGCTTGACGCCGTCGAACGCGGCGAGCGCCTTCCTGATCGTATCCGTGCTCATGCCGAGCCGATGCGCGACGGCGAGCGCGGCCGTCGCATTCAGCGCGTTGTGATGGCCGGGCATCGGCATGATGATATTTTCAAGCGCCGACTCGGCCCCGGTCTCGCGGTCGCGAATGACCGCCGCAAAGCGCGAAACGCCATTGCTAAGATCAAGACCGGCGAGCCTGACATCGGCCTCCGGATCTTCCCCATAGGTGACGACGCGCCGGTCTTCGATTTTTTGGGCAAGCTCTCGCACCGTGGGATGATCGAGGCACATGACCGCGAAGCCGTAGAACGGAATATTTTCGACAAACGCACGAAATGCCTCCTTGATCGCCTCGAAAGTCCCGAAATGATCGAGATGCTCTGGATCGATATTGGTGACGACCGCTACATCGGCGGGAAGCTTGAGAAAAGTGCCATCGCTTTCGTCGGCCTCGACGACCATCCAGTCCCCGGCTCCTAACCGCGCGTTGGTTCCGTAGGCGTTGATGATGCCGCCATTGATGACTGTCGGATCGAATTTGCCGGCTTCGAGAAGAGTAGCGACCAGGGACGTTGTGGTTGTCTTGCCGTGCGTCCCGGCGATGGCGACGCATTGCTTGAGGCGCATGAGCTCGGCGAGCATTTCGGCGCGGCGAACGACGGGCAAGCGCCTTTGTCGCGCCGCAAGGAGTTCCAGGTTGTCGCGCTTGATCGCGGCCGAGACCACGACGACTTCCGCCGCGCCGAGTTGCTCGGCGCGATGGCCGATATGGATTAGCGCGCCTTTGCCGCGCAGCCGCAGGACATTGGCATTCTCGACGGTGTCGGAGCCTTGGACTTGATAGCCGAGGTTGAGCAAAACCTCGGCAATGCCGGACATGCCGATGCCGCCGATTCCGACAAAGTGAATGGGGCCTAGTTTATCCGGTAACTTCATGGATTTTTATCCTTGTCGCGCATCAGACCTTGCACCAGATCGGCGAGCCGCTCGGCGGCATCACTGATGCCGGCCTGCTTCGCCGCGGCGGCGCGGCGCGCGAGAGAGATCATATCGCCCTGCGCTTCGACAATAGCAGTCGCCAGCCATTGCGGCGAAAATGCGCTCTGCGCGACGACAATTGCGGCCCCAGTTGCCGCGAACCGCCTCGCATTGGCGGCCTGATCCTGATCGAGCGCATGTGGAAGCGGCACAAGGATGGCGGGTCGCCCGATCACGGCGAGTTCCGACACGGTCGAGGCCCCGGCGCGGGCAATGACGAGATGGGCTTGCGCGATCCGCCCCGGTAAGTCGGAAAAGAAAGACCGGACCTCGGCATCGACGCCAAGGCGCCGGTAGGTGTCGCGCACCCATTCTGCGTCCGCGCCACGCGCCTGCTGAACGATGACGAGCTGTTGCCGGGCGGCCTCGGGCATGAGTTCGACCGCGGCGGGCACTACGCCGGAAAAAATCGTGGCACCCTGCGAACCGCCGGTAACGAGGATCCGCAGCTTCCCGCCGGAGCACTCCGGGAAGGCCACAAGCGCGGCCTCGATCACCATCGGACGAACCGGGTTTCCGGTCAGATGCGTCTTTGCCGCCAAAGTTCCGGGGAGGCCGCCTAGCACCTCGAAACCTTGGGCGATCGCGTCGACCCTCGAAGCGAGAAACCGGTTGGCGCGGCCAATCACGGCATTCCCTTCGTGCAACAGAGTTGGCACACGGAGCTGGGTCGCGGCCAGCATCGGAGGGACGGTCGGGTAGCCGCCAAAGCCAATCGCCGCGTGCGGGCGGATCCGTTTGACCAGCCGGCGCGCGGCAACAGTTCCCCTTACGAGCGTGAAAATCGCCAGCGCGCGGGAATAAAGGGCGCCGCTGCTCGGCGTCGCGGCGACCACTTTGTGAATGGCATGCGCGGGGAAATCGCCGCTATAGTTCCCCGCCCGCTCGTCGGTGACAAGATGTACTTCCATGCCGCGCGCGATGAGCGCATGGCTCAGGGCCGCCGCTGGAAACAAATGGCCGCCGGTGCCGCCCGCCGCGACCATAACCGGACAGCGGCTCTTCATCGAAAAGCTTCGGCCCTGGCGTCTTCAAGGATCGCCGCGCCCGGCCGTTTTCGCATGACGGCGATCAGCAAGCCGATCGCGAGCCCCAGCGAAATGAGCGAGGAACCCCCGTACGAAATAAACGGCAGGGTCATGCCCTTCGCCGGTATGAGATGAACGTTGACGGCCATGTTGATCGCACTTTGGAGGCCGAAAAGCATCACCAGCCCAGCCGCGGCGAAGCGGCAAAAAGGATCCTTGTTGCGCGCCGCCATGAACAAGCCGCGCATCACGATGAAGGCGAAGATCCCGGCGATCAGCAGGCACGCGAGCACACCGAATTCCTCTCCTGTCACGGCGAAGATGAAATCGGTATGAGCATCTGGAAGTATGCGCTTAATTGTCCCCTCGCCCGGCCCCTTGCCGAACCAGCCGCCGGACAGGAAGCTTTCGAGCGCGGTGTCCACCTGAAACGTATCGGTCATGCCGCCGGCAGCGCTCGGATCGATGAATTTGAGAACGCGGGCGCGTACATGCGGCACCAATTTATAGGCAAGCAGCGCGCCGCCTAAGCCAGCTCCGCCAATGCCCGCCACCCAGAACCAATGCAGCCCCGTCATGACGAAAAGCGCCGCCCAGACCAGGGTGACAAGCATTGTCTGGCCGAAATCAGGTTGCAGAATCAACGGGACAACGGTCGCCAGCAACAATAGGACGGCGACAAGGGTGGTTGCAACGTCGCGCCGCTTGCCGGCTTCCGAAAAGGCCCATGCCACGAGAACGACAAAGGCCGGCTTCAAGAACTCCGACGGCTGCACACCAAAAATCCAACGCCGCGATCCCTTGATTTCGTGGCCGTAGAGCAGCGCCGCGACGATCATCGCCATTGACAGCAAAAATACGAAAAGCGCGACCCGGCGCACCTGCCGCGGCGACAGAAACGAAGTTGCGACGAGGACCACGAGCGCTGGGATCAGGAACAGAACCTGACGGTCGACGAAGTGGAACGTCGAAAGGCCGAGCCGCTCCGCGACGGGCGGGCTTGCCGCCATCGTCAACACCAACCCGGCTACCATCAACGCGCCCACCCCGGCAAGAATCCAGCGGTCGATCGTCCACCACCAGTTCGCAAGGGCCGAACGTTCCGCGCGCGATACCATAATGTCCCCTTCAGCCTTCAGCCCGATTTTTTCCTAGTCAGCAAAGCCTCGACGAGCGCGCGAAAACGATCGCCGCGCTTCTCGAAATCCGGAAATTGATCGAACGACGCGCAGGCCGGCGAAAGTAGCACGACGGGTTCCACGAGCTCGCTCGCAAGCGCATCGCGCGCGGCTGCCGGAACCGCGCCTTCGAGCGTACCGCAGCACTCATAGGGAAAGGAATTCCCAATCGTTTGGGCGAAATTCTCGCTCGCCTCGCCGATCAGATAAGCCTTGACCACTTTGCCGAACAAGGGGCGCAGAGGTTCAATGCCGCCCTCTTTCGCCCTGCCGCCGATGATCCAAAACACTTTATCGAACGATCGGAGCGCCTTTTCGGCGGCGTCGGCGTTGGTCGCCTTTGAATCATTGACGAAGAGAACCTTCCCTTTCCGGCCCACTTCTTCCAAACGGTGCGGCAGTCCGGGAAAACTTCGCAGGGCTTGCGCGACGCGTTCGAGTTCAAATCCGCGCGGCCCGAGCGCCGCGACGGCGGCGGCGGCATTCTGGCCATTGTGCGCGCCGCGCAACGAGGCAATTCCGGCAAGGCCGGCGATCCGTGTCGAGCGGCCGCCGCCCCGCCGCATGAGACGGTCGCCATCAAGAACAATGCCATCTTCGATCGCGGTTTTGGTCACCGACACACATACCGTTTTTCGGCCTGCTTTGATGCGTTCGTCGGCGATGCCACTTGTAACGCCGTCGTCGATTCCGATCACCGCGAGGTCGGCGTTTTCGACCAGCCTTGCCTTGATCGCGGCATAATTTTCCATCGTGCCGTGGCGGTCGAGGTGGTCTGGCGTAATATTCAAAAGCACGCCCACCGACGGGTTGAGCGAGGGCGAAAGAGCGATCTGAAACGAAGAGCACTCGACGACATGAACGCGCTCTTGCGCCGGCGGCGCCAAGGCGAGAATCGGGATGCCGATGTTGCCGCCAACCTCGACCGCGAAACCGAAGCTCGCGAAAAGATGCGCGACGAGCGCCGTCGTCGTCGATTTCCCGTTCGTGCCGGTAATCGCCACGAAGGGCGACGCCGGCGCGATTTTGTGCCGCTCGCGGCAAAACAACTCTACGTCGCCGATGATTTCCACCCCGGCCTGCATCGCCTTCAGAACGGTCCAATGCGGCGATGGATGGGTTAGCGGAACGCCAGGCGAAAGGACGAGCGAGGAAAAATTCCGCCAGTCCGCAAGCGCAAGATTTTCGATTCTGAGACCCGCCGCGCGGGCCTTCTCGCGCGCGTGCTCGTTGTCGTCCCAGACGGCGACGCGGGCGCCGCCCGCGACCAACGCTTGCGCCGTGACAAAACCCGAGTTGCCCAGGCCAAACACGGCGGCATGCTTGCCTTTGAACGAAGTGACAGGCGTCATCCTCACCTCAATTTCAAGGTGGAGAGACCGATAAGCGCGAGCACGAAAGCGATGATCCAAAAGCGCATCACGATTTGCGGCTCGGACCAGCCGAGCTGCTCGAAATGGTGATGGATGGGCGCCATCTTGAAGACCCGCTTGCCCGTGAGCTTGAAAGAGACAACCTGGACAATGACCGACAGGGTCTCGACGACGAAGAGACCGCCGACGATGGCGAGAACAATCTCATGCTTGGCGGCGACAGCGATGGTTCCAAGCGCGCCGCCGAGCGCCAGTGATCCCGTATCGCCCATGAAGATCTGCGCGGGCGGCGCGTTGAACCAAAGAAATCCCAAACCGGCGCCGATCAAGGCGCCGCAAACGACGGCGAGCTCGCCTGCGCCGGGAACGAAATTAATCCCCAGGTAAGTCGAGATTATCGCATTGCCGGCACAATAAGCGATAATCCCGAAGGCCGCCGCGGCGATCATCACGGGGCCGATCGCGAGACCGTCGAGGCCATCCGTGAGATTGACCGCATTGGCGGCCGCGATGATCACGAATGATCCGAAGACGAGAAAAAACACCCCGAGATCGATAGCGAAACCCTTGACCGCCGGCAGGGCGAGGCCCGTCGTGTGCGCTGTTCCGAGTTTCATCATCGCGAAGCAGGCGATCATGGCGATGGCCACTTCCAAGGCAAGCCGCCAGCGGCCGGAAAAACCATTCTGCGCCTGTTTCGTCACTTTCAATAAATCATCGTAGAAGCCTATCGCGCCGAAACCTCCCGTCACCACCAGCACGATCCACACATAATGGTTGCGCAAATTCGCCCAGAGCAATGCGGAGACGATAGCTCCCGACAAAATCATCAAGCCGCCCATCGTCGGCGTCCCGGTCTTCGTCAGGAGATGCGACGGCGGGCCGTCGTCGCGAATAGGCTGGCCCTTGCCTTGTTTCAAGCGCAAGGCGGCAATAATGCTCGGCCCGAAGAAGAACACGAAGAAAAGCGCCGTCGCGGTGGCGCCGCCGCTCCTGAAGGTAATATAACGAAACAGGTTGAGCGGCCCGAAAATGCTTGAAAAATCGGCAAGCCAAGTGAGCATTTCACGGTCCTTGACGACATTGCGTGGAATATTCCGGCGCGGCGTTTTGCTTAAGTGCGTCGACGATCGCGCTCATCTTGCTGCCGTTCGATCCTTTGACGATCACCATGTCGCCGCCTTGCACCGCCGCCACGACGAGTGCAGCAAGGTCGCTTGCGCGGTCGCGCCAGGCCCCTCGCAAATGGCCTGGCAAAGCTTCGAAAAGATGTTTCATCAAGGGGCCGGCCGCGAATACGAGATCGATGTGATTTTCTACGGCATGGCTGGCGAGTTCGGCGTGCAACGCGGCGCCCTTCTCGCCAAGTTCCAGCATGTCGCCGAGGACCGCGATGCGGCGTCCCTTGCCTGGCAAGGGAAGGGCGCCGGCAAGCGTGATCGCCGCGCGTATCGACGCCGGATTGGCGTTGTAGCTCTCGTCGACTAGCGTAAAGGGACCATTTCTGCCGGTTAGGCGCAGCCTCTCGCCGCGGCCTGGTTGCGCCGAGAAGGCCGCAAGCGTGCCAGCGGCAAGCTCGAGGTCGACACCGAAAGCCTTCGCGGTAAGCAGCACCGCGAGCGAGTTCACTGCAAGGTGGCGGCCAGGCGCGCCGAGACGATAGGTCAGCCGATCGCCGCAGATTTCCGCCTGCACGATCGAATCGTCCGCGCCAAGCGTCACGCTCAACAGCTTCGCGTCGGCTTTGTCATGTTCGCCGAAGCTCGCAACGTGGCCCGCTGGCGAGGCCTTGGCATGGGCAAGGAGACGCTCATACTCGGCGATGTCGCGATTAAGAATTGCCACGCCTCCCTGGACAAGGCCGGAAAAGATCTCCGCCTTGGCGTCGGCGACATGATCCAGACTCTCGAAAAATTCGAGATGGACAGGGGCTATTGTCGTAATGATCGCGACATGGGGACGCACCAGCGCGGAAAGTGGCGTGATTTCGCCTTGGTGATTCATGCCGATTTCGTAGATTCCGAACCTTGTATGTTTCGGCATTCGCGCCAGGGTGAGCGGCACGCCCCACTGATTGTTGTACGACGCAACCGGCGCGTGGGAAGCCCCCGCGTTTGCGAGCGCGAGCCGCAACGCTTCTTTCGTCGAGGTCTTGCCGACCGAACCGGTCACCGCGACAATACGGGCTCCCGAGCGCTCACGCGCGGCGGCGCCAAGACGTTGCAGCGCGGCGAGGACATCGGACACGACATAGAGCGGCCCTAGCGGCTGGAGCGCCTCGGCATGGGCTTCGTCGACCACCGCCGCGATGGCGCCTTTCTCGAAGGCCGCGGCGGTATAATCATGGCCGTCCGAGCTTGGTCCCTTAATGGCGAAAAAAAGGTCGCCTTTCTGGAGCGTGCGCGTGTCGATGGAAATTCCAGTGGCGCCGCCGCGCGGCACGCAGCCGCTGACGCGCGCGGCGAGCGGGCCAACAAGACCGAGACTCGTCCAAAGGAAGTTGTTTCCGGCGCCATTGCTCATGCGGAAAGATCTTTTAGCACCGCGCGCGCAAAGCCGGAGTCGGAAAATGGCAACGTCCTGTCCCCAATGATCTGGCCGGTTTCATGTCCCTTGCCCGCAATCAGAAGACCATCGTTTGGGCCGAGCATCGCGATGGCGCTGGCGATCGCCAAAGCCCTGTCGCCGGTCTCCTCGATATTGTCGAAGCCATTCGCGCCGAGAAGAATGGCCTTGCGGATCGCCGCTGGATCCTCCGAGCGGGGATTGTCGTCGGTAACGATGACGCGATCCGCCAGGCGCGCCGCCACCTCGCCCATGAGCGGCCTTTTTCCGGCATCGCGGTCGCCGCCGCAGCCAAACACCACGATGAGGTTTTCGCGCACAAGCGGCCGCAACGCCTTGAGGGTTTTTTCGAGCGCGTCCGGCTTATGCGCGTAATCGACGAAAATGGGCGCGCCCTGGCGATGGCCGACGAGTTCGAGACGGCCGGGCGCGCCTTCGAGCTTTTCGAGCGCCGCGAAGACCGCGCCGGGGGAACTTCCCATGGCAATGCAAAGACCGGCGGCGACAAGCGCGTTCGACGCCTGAAACGAACCGGCAAGCGGAAGAAGAAGCGAGAAAATCCTATCCTCATGGGCAATTTTGATCCGCGTCGAAAAGTTCTCGGCCTCGCTTTCGAGGAGGCGCAGCGCGGTGCCCTTCAAGCCGGTCGAGACGACGAGAAGGCCGCGCTTTTCGCAAACCGCGAAAACCTTTGCCGCGACATCGCTGTCGGCGTCGACAACGGCGGGCTGGCCTCTAGCGAGCAAGCGGCCGAACAGCTCCAATTTCGCCGCGAGATACTCGTCCAGCGTTGCATGATAGTCGAGGTGGTCGCGCGAGAGATTGGTGAAGGCTCCAGCACCGAGGCGGACGCCGTCGAGCCGGCGTTGCAAGATGCCGTGCGAGGAGGCCTCCAGGGCGAGATGGGTGACTCCGTCGCGCGCCAGCCGGTCCAGGATTTTGTGCAAGGTCACTGGATCCGGCGTGGTCAGCGAGCCCGCGACCGGCCCCGAAGGCGCGACGACGCCGAGCGTGCCAAGCGAAGCCGCCTTGGCGCCGAGCGCGGCCCAAATCTGACGCGCGAAATCGGCGACCGAGGTCTTGCCGCTCGTTCCGGTGACCGCGACGATCACCTCTGGCTGGCGCGGATGGATGCGCGCCGACGCGTGCGCCAAGGCGCTCCGGACGTCCGCCGCCTCGATGAAGGCAGCGGGCGCGAGGGGGCCCGCGGGGGCGCGCTCGGCGACGATTGCGACAGCGCCGCGCTCGACCGCTTGCGGCGCGAACACGAGGCCGTCTGTTTTGGCTCCTGGCACTGCGAAAAATACCATGTCCGGCGTCACCGCGCGGCTGTCGGCGCTGATGCCCGTGATCTCGCGTCCGGCCAAGGCTACTGGAATATCGGCAAGCGGAAACAGTTCGGAAAGGCGCATCAATGAGCCTTTCCGCCATGCGCCGGCACATTCGCCTCCGCAAACCCAAGTTTTGCCAGAAGCGGAAACGGTTGCGCGGGCAGATCGATGCGCGGCGGAAGCCCAAGCAAAGGCCCGGTCCGCTCAATGATCTTGCCGGCGACCGGACCCGCGTTCCAGGCGGCGGTGCGGTATCCGGCGGTCTCGGGCAGTCCTCGCGGCTCGTCCAAGAGCGTCAGAAAAAGATATTTCGGCTTGTCGGCGGGAAGAACAGCCATGAACGTCGTGAGAACCTTATCCTTGGAATAATGGCCGTGGACGATCTTATCCGCGGTGCCCGTCTTGCCGCCGACGAAATAACCCTTGACATCGGCAATTCTCGCCGTGCCGATTTCCGCGTTGAGCCGCATCAAATAGCGCATGGCCTCCGACGTTTCGGGCTTAACGACGCGCGGCGCATCCTTCTTCGCCTCCTCCTCGTTCCGCTTCAAAAAGGTCGGCGTGACGAGTAATCCGCCATTCGCCAGGGCGCCGACCGCCATCATGGCCTGCAAGGGAGCAACATTGAGGCCCTGTCCGAACGCAATCGTCATCGTATTAAGCTCGCCCCAATTTTTTGGAACGAGGGGCTCGGCGGACTCAGGCAGCTCGGTGCGCAGGCGGCTAAGCTGCCCCATTTTGCCCAAGAAGGCCTTATGACCCTCGACCCCAACCATCAAAGCCATGCGCGCGGCCCCGATGTTGGATGAATAGGTAAAGACTTCGGGCACGCTCAATACCCGATGCGTCGCATGGAAATCATGAATGGTGAAGCGGCCGTAGCGCAGGCTATCGCGCGCATCGATCCGCGAACGCAGCGTAACCTTGCCCAGATCGAGAGCCATTGCAATGGAAATAGCCTTGAAGGTTGAGCCCATTTCATAGACGCCGACGGAGAGCCTGTTGATGTGATCGGGGTCGAGCGCGTCGGCCGGGGTGTTTGGATCATAGTCGGGTAAGGACGCCATCGCGACGACTTCTCCGGTATTCACGTCGAGAATTGCCGCCGCGCCTGCCTTGGCCTTGAACTTCGCTATACCTCTGGCGAGTTCGTCGCGGACCGCGTAAGTCGCCTTGAGATCGAGCGAGGTCGTGACCGGCTTCAGGTTTTCCGGTGTCAAAGTGAACCCCGCGCCATGCAAATCCGCTAGTCCTTGGCCGTCGATATATTTTTCGAGCCCCGAAATGCCGATGCCGTCGAGGTTGGCAAAGCCAAGCACATGCGCGGCAATCGGGCCGTTTGGATAGACCCTTTTGTTTTCGGCCAGAAATCCGACACCTGGCAGGCCGAGGTGAAAGACTTCTTGTTGCTGCCTTGGAGTGATCGCGCGTTTGACCCAAACGAAACCTTTGTGGGAGTCGAGACGCTCGCGCAGTTCATGCGCGTCGACATCGGGTAGCACGGCGGTGAGAAGTTCAACCGCTTCGTCCTTGTCGATAATTCGCCGGGGCTCCGCGAAAACCGACATGACCTTGATGTCGGTCGCCAGAAGCTCGCCGTTGCGATCGAGAATATCGGGGCGCGCGGCGGCGACGGTATCACTGTCCGAGCGTTTGAAGGTCGCTGGCGGGTCCGGCCGCAGACCAAAGTCAATGAGCTTTCCCGCGATGATTCCATAGATCCCCAGAAAGACCCACGCCGCGAGTCTAATGCGGGGCGCGCTTTTACCGAGCCTCGCCGAAAAAATGCTAGCGCGGAAACTATCGATGCCGCGGACGCGGCTGCCCGCCGGCCTGGCCGTCGCGCCACTTGCCTCACCACCGTGTCCCGAATCGAAGCCGGCGCTCATCTTTTCGCGCTCTTCATCCATTTGCCCGCCGTCATCTTGCCGGCGTCGCCGACGCGGGGGCGTCGAGGGCATTGGCGTCGCCAGGGGTATTCGTCGGCTCCGCCAATCCGAGCGCTTCAAGTTTACGTCCAATCGCATCGACTTTTGGTGCCTTGCCCGGCAAGCTATCCGCCGGCGTGATCTGGTTTAGGGCAACCGGTTGCAAGTCGAGGAACCTGTCGGCGAGCGCCTGGATCCGCTCCGGCCGCGTCAAATGCGCCCATTCGGCACGCAGCGTGCGGATTTCGTCCTGTTCCAGCTTGATCTCATGCTGGAGCTTCACGATCGTTTCGGCATGAAAGATTGTCTCGTATTTGATCGTATAGGCGTAGATCGCCGAACCTATCAGCGCCACGATCGCTAAAATATTTAATATCCGCACCATTTCAGCGGCCTCAAGGATGAGCTTCTGGAAGCTTTGCGAGCGCCATCAGCCGATCGTCAAGACCGCGAGGGCGGGCTTGCGTGCGCACGCCGTAACGAAGCTTGGCCGATCGCGCGCGCGGGTTGGCGCGCATTTCACGAAGCGAAGGCACCACCGGCTGCTTGCTTTCTAGGCTGAAGGTTGGCTCCGGCGGAGCGAGCTCGTGCGGCAGCCGCCGGGAGGGCGTTTGGCCGCGACCGGAACGCCCAGCGAAAAACTGCTTGACGATACGATCCTCAAGCGAATGAAAAGTCACGACGGCAAGCCGGCCGCCCTGCTTTAGGATCGCCTCGGCGGCGGCGAGCGCATGCACCAATTCGCCAAGCTCGTCGTTGACCGCGATGCGCAGCGCCTGGAACGCGCGCGTCGCCGGATGGGGCTCGCCGGGCTTGCCTGGCGCCACGCGGGCGATCATTGCAGCGAGCATCAGTGTCGAGGTGAAAGGCGCCGTGGCGCGGTCCGTGGCAATGGCATGGGCGATACGGCGGGACGCACGCTCCTCGCCGAAAAGGTAGAAAATATTGGCCAACGTTGTCTCCCCGGCGGCATTGACAAGGTCCGCGGCCGTCGTCCCCTCGCCGTCCATCCGCATATCGAGCGGGCCGTCGCCGCGGAACGAAAAGCCGCGCGTCAAATCGTCGATTTGCATGGACGACACGCCAATGTCGAGCACCACGCCGTCGAAATCAAAAAAGCCACGCTGCCGCGCCGCTTGGTCGAGCCCGCTAAACCGCTCCTTTACAAGACAAAGCCGCCCCTCCGCCTCGGCGACGAGCCAGGCTCCGCCGACAATTGCGGCAGGATCGCGATCGAGCGCGAGAACACGGGCGTCGGGCGTGGCGAGCAGAGCCCTCGAATAGCCGCCGGCGCCAAACGTGGCGTCGAGATAGAGTCCGCCCTCGCGCAAAGCCAGCGCGGCCATGACTTCGTCACGAAGCACGGGAACGTGCCGGGCCGGTCCGCCGGCGGCGAGATGAGCCTCATCGCCGCGGCCCGCTGTCATTCCCGTGCTCCATGTGGCCGTGGCGGCGGCAAATCCGGCGCCACGTGTCTGGAGCTGAGCTGCTTTCGGTAATCGCGCAGCTGACTTCTGGCCTCCGCCAAATGCGCGCGAAAACGTCCCGGTTCCCAGATCCTAAACTTAAATCCGTGCCCGACGAAAGTGACCTCTGCGGCGATGCCCACATAGTCCTTGACGCTTTCGCTCAGGCTTACCCGCCCCTCCGAATCGATCTTTAAAATCTCGCTGGTGCCGATGAGAGCTGTCGAAAACAGATCGCGCTCCTCCGAATAGGGAGAGAGGGGACGAAGAAGCTCGTGAATTTCCCGCAACAAGGCATGGCCGCCGCAATCCACCGCTTCCACATCGAGCGAGGGATGGATATATAGACCTTCGAACCCGTCGCGCAGGAGTACTGCCCGGAACGGCGCCGGAATTGAAATCCGGCCCTTGGCATCGAGCCTGCTTGTGTAATTCGAGAGAAATCCGGCAGAATCGTCCACTCCCAACCCCACCTGAGCAGGTCCGCGCCGAAGCGCCGCTCGTGCGCCGCGGACACCCGGCGTCTTAAACTCTGCGCGGGATAATTTGGGATAGCATGGGAAAACTTGGGCGTCAATGGAATTGCAGAGCCCCCGCAGGGCAACCTTGCGAGACCCATCCGCGCGTGGCGCCCGCAAAATGTTCGGGATAGGCTCAGGGCCGGCGCAGTTTCGCACCGTCTTGCAAAGGAACCTCTCATGTTCAAGCTTTTGTCCCCGCTGGCGATCGCCGGCGCACTCCTGTCCCTGCTCTGCCTTGGCGCCGCTCCGGCGCAAGCGCTTTCGAAAGTGACCTTTGTCTCGGGCAAGGGCACCGATACCGGCACTTGCGCGGACCCCGCGAATCCCTGCCGTCACTTCCAATTCGCGATCGACCAAACCATCGCCTTCGGCGAGGTCAAGGCGCTCGATCCCGCGCATTATGGCGGCGTGATCATAAACAAATCGACTAGCATCACGGGAGTCGAGGGCGCCGGCATCGACCGCGTCGCCGGCGATGCCATCACCATCAACGCCGGGCCGAATGACAAAATCAACCTTAGTCACCTGACCATCGATGGGCTCAAGACCGGGAATGCCGGCATCTCGCTCAATTCGGGCCGGTCGTTGACGATCACGCATTGCACGGTCCGGAATTTTCGGGGTTCCGGAATCGTCCTTGTGCCGACGGGCACGACCGATTTTCTGATCGGCGACACGCTGGTCTCGGATAATGTCGAAGATGGCATTCTCATCTTCCCGATAGGTGGCGCGGCCATAGGCACCCTCGACCATGTCTTGGCGAACAAGAATGGCACTGGCATAAGTGTCGGTTCGAACGGGAAGGCCGAGGTCATGGCTGTCGATAGCATCGCCACAAACAACGCTGCAGTCGGCTTTGGCTCTTCTATCGGGGGGGTCCTCCGGCTTGCCCGTTCGGTCGCCACGGGGAACGGCACCGGCCTCTTTATAGCGGACCGCAATGTCTATAGCTTCGGCGACAATTACATCCGCGGCAATGGCATCAATATTAATGGTACCCTGGCCGTTGTCCCCACCGATTGAAAAACCGTCGCCCTTTGACGTAATGCAACGTGCCGGCGGCCCGGCCATGCGCCCTCGACCGGGCAACGCGCATCGACTGAAGATGGGCGGCGGCGCTTCAGCGCGCCGCCCTGCGTGGCTCAAGGCGATCGGACGAAGCGGCACGTGACCAACCGGGCCTAGCCCGTTGACGAAGCCGCCATTGCCTGATTTCCGTCCGCGGACCTTAAGATTCGAAGCGTGCTGCGATGTCGCGGACTGGACAAAAGACGGCATTCGTGTTTGCCGGCGGCGGAAGCCTCGGCGCGATCCAGACCAGTATGTTGTTAACGCCGTCTGAAGCTTCGCAATTTGTCCAAAATGAAAAATAACGCGGCACGTGAAATCATGTTTAGACGATAGAGGCTCCATCGATCGCACATTGTTTGGGTCAGAATTTTTGCCAAAAGCTTTGCAACGTCTTGCTGGAAATCCCCCGAAGCGGCTTCCGGCAAGATTCTTGGCTTGATTAAGCCAACCGGCACGGCGTAGTTTTTTGCTAGCCAAAGTGCGTCAGCCTCCGCTATGTCAAGCAATTGTTCACGATATGGCTCATTCAACCGCCAACGAGAACATTGACTCTGAGCTCGCATCTTTTTCCTCAAAACCGATCTTACATACTGCAGTTTTATGAATTCAATATACGCTATCTTACTTTTAAACGCGCTTTCGCTCCGATTGGCTATATTGATGAGCCTCAACGCTTCCGTAACATTTGCATCCAACGAGGCATTGCATTTGTGATCGTCTGTTAGTTCAGTTCTAAGATGCGCTAAGCCAATTTTCGATAGAATAGAATAAATAATATCCGATGCTTCGTTGTAATCGAATACGATGACGTTTTCGCGGCCGAAGGACGCCTCCCACATTCTAATTGTATCGGCATATCTCATGTAAAAATTGTCCGACTTCAAAACCATTGCAGCGAATTCGTCGAGCGTTTGGTCCGAACCGCTCATCACACGTGTGGAGTAAGACGAAAAAAGCCGAGACAAGTGATCGCGCAAGGCGATCACGACAAGGCACTCATATTCGTTGAAATCTGCCGCAAGCTTTTCGATCTGGGGAACCCCGAATCGGGAGGATAGATGTTCCGAGCTAATGATCACTTTCTCGACGTTGGAAGCTTCGATTTCTCTTTTGAGGGATTTCACCAGTTCGGAATTTGTGAGTGTCGATCGAAGATGGAAATCTTCCGGTCGTTCCGAGGGGAGATAGCTTGCCGTCAAAGGAGCGTGGTTCAGCGCATAAAATGCGGAAGAGCGTTTTGGGTATAAAATTTTACGCTGTAAAAGGCGCCGCGCATTACGGGTGCAAAAGCGCTGAAAAGACGTCGTTCCGGTCTTTTCAAGACCAATGTGAAATATAATTTCGATTCGGCTCGAATGCATATGATGGATGGGTGCCGGCTGGTTGGCCAATGCCGCGCGATATTTTGCTAAGATGATTAGTCCTAAGCCGCCGCACAAGCCACCAAAATTATGGCGAGCTTCGCCGCCGTCATTTTCCACGGCCTCGCGGACGCGGACGGTTGAAGCAAGATCTCGGACGCCCCTGCCGCCGTTAATTGTCCACATCTTTCGCGGGGCTTCCCCTCCCGCGCGGCCGTGCCCGTCGCGAGCGCGGTGGGGGGGCCGGAGACGAATGGCATGCCCAGCCGGCGCGCGCCTCACGCCGCGTCCATTTCGAGGAACCCGCCCGATTGGCGCCGCCACAGGGACGCGTAGATGCCGTCGCGCGCCAGAAGCTCGCCATGCGTGCCCGTCTCCGCGATCCGGCCATTGTCGAGCACGATCAAGCGGTCCATCGCCATGATGGTCGAAAGCCGATGGGCGATCGCGATCACCGTCTTGCCGTCCATCAGCGCGTTAAAATTCTCCTGGATCGCCGCCTCGACCTCCGAATCGAGCGCCGCGGTCGCCTCGTCGAGGATGAGAATCGGCGCGTTCTTCAAGAGCACGCGCGCGATGGCGATGCGCTGGCGCTGCCCGCCAGACAGCTTCACCCCTCTTTCCCCGACATAGGCGGCGTAGCCGGCGCGCCCGTGCGGATCGCTGAGGCCGAGCACGAATTCATGGGCGTGCGCCTGTTTTGCCGCCGCGACGATCGCCTCCATTGGCGCGTCGGGGCGCCCGTAGCGGATATTCTCGGCCACCGAGCGGTGCAGCAGCGATGTGTCCTGCGTCACCATGCCGATCTGGCCGCGCAGGCTGTCCTGCGTGACAGCGGCGACATCTTGCCCATCGATCATGATCCTGCCGCCCTCGACATCGTAGAAGCGCATGAGGAGGTGGACGAGCGTCGATTTGCCCGCGCCCGAGCGCCCCACGAGCCCGACCTTCTCGCCGGGCGCAATCGCGAAGCTGAGATTGTCGATCACGCCCGCCGCCTTGCCGTAGTGGAAGCGCACATTCTCGAAGCGGATGGCGCCACGCGAGGCCCTGAGCGCTTGCGCTGCGGGAGGATCGACGAGCGAATGCGGCCGCGCGATCGTCCCCATGCCCTCCTGCACGGTGCCCATATTTTCGAAGATGCCGATCGACTCCCACATGATCCAGCCCGACATGTTGGAGATGCGGATGGCGAGGGTGGAGGCCAGGGCGATCGCGCCAAGCGTCAGCGCGCCGTTCAGCCAGAGCCACACGGCGAGGCTGCCCGTGCTCATGATGAGGACGCTATTCAAGATGGTCACCGTCGCGTTCATCAGGGTGATCAGCCGCGTCTCGCTCAGGAAAGTCGCGGTATGTTCGGCCAGCGCTTCGCGGGCATAGTCGTCCTCGCGCTCAGGATGGGCGAAGAGCTTCACCGTCTGGATGTTGGTGTAGCTATCCACGATGCGGCCGGTGAGGACGGAGCGCATCTCCGACATCAGCGCGCCGCGGTCACGGATCCGCGGCACGAAATGGCACAAGGTCGCCACATAGGCGAGGATCCACAGCGCCAGTGGGCAGGCGAGGCGCCAATCGGCCTGCGCGAAAATGACGAGCGCGCTCACCGCGAATATGGTCACGAACCAGACCGCGTCGATGATCTGCACGACGGATTCGCGCAAGGACGGGCCGGTCTGGATGATCTTCGAGGCGATGCGTCCAGCGAAATCATTGGCGAAGAAGCCGATCGACTGGCGCAGGACGAAACGATGCGTCTGCCAGCGGACGAGATTCGTCATGCCTGGCGCGATCGCCTGCTGAACGAGGAGATCATGGGTTAAACCCATGAGCGGCCGCGCCACCAGGATCACGAAGCCCATCCACACAAAGCTCGCCCTGTAATCCTGAAGAACGCGCTCCGGGCTCGTCTCCCGCAGCAAATCGACGAGCGAGCCGATATAGCGCAGCATCGACACCTCGATGAGCGAGACAATGAGGCCGCTCGCCATCAGGCATGCAAGGAGAGGCCACACTTGCCGGCAATAGCGCCAATAGAATCCCAGCAAATTTGCCGGCGGCATGGTCTGATCATGCCTTCGGAAGGGATCGATTCGAGTCTCGAAGAAGCGGAACATGGCTCGTTTCATGGAAAGATGACGGCGAACCCCTGCTCTCGAAGAGGTTGCGTTGGAAACGCACCACACAAGGAGCGAGGCGGGCCGTGCGAAGCTGAAATGGGGTGAACGCGGACGCGGCGCCGGAACGCGCCGTCAGGCCTTGCCTGGTCCGGTCAGATCGTGCTCAACCCGTGAAGAGACCCGTCTTGGGCGCGCGCCAAATTCTGGCGAGCAATGCGGAAGCGAGCGGCATCGACCGGACGTTCGGCTGAAATAGATCCATCGACTCCTCCTCGCGCCACCTATGTCCAAAACAGACTCCGCGGGAATCACCTTCCGCGGAGATGGCCGCCGCTATAGATGAGCTAGGCGCGCAAGGCAACAAAAATCTCGCATTCGACATAAGGCTCTCGCCGCGTTGACAGACAGTTCAGCCGCCCCTACGGTGCACCTTTCCGCATTCGCGCCGGACTCGGCGCTGGCTTCCTTTCCCCAGCGGCGGACGGTGCGGGGACACTTTGAAGGCAGGTCATGAACGGCGTTATCCATGCCCCGGCAACCCAGCCGGTTCCCATCCCCATCCGCGAAATTCTCCCTTGGGCAGCGTTCGCCGGAGTTCTCGCGCTCCTCTTGGTCTATTTCATCGGCGCCGAGCAAGGCGCGACGGCGCTGATCGCCGGGCACTACGTCCATGAATTTGTGCATGACGGGCGTCATCTCCTGGCCTTCCCCTGTCATTAGAGGGGGCAGGCGCGTGGTCAGCGGTCTTCTTCTGCGCGGCCTCATCGCCGGCGTTTTCGCGGGTCTTCTTGCGGCGGGCTTTTCGTTTCTCGCGGGCGAGCCTTCGATTGAACGCGCCATCGCCTTCGAGACTGCCATGGAGCAAGCGGAAGCGCAACAGCCACAGCCTCCAATTGTCAGCCGGAGCGTGCAGCGCGGTGCCGGACTCTTGACCGCCTCTATTGTCTATGGCGCCGCCATCGGCGGGCTGTTCAGCTTGGTTTTCGCGCTCGCTTATGGGCGGTCAAATGGTCTCGATCCAAAAGCTCTTTCGGCGTTCCTGGCGTTTGCCGCCTTTGTCGCGATGGTACTCGTGCCGGAGCTAAAGTATCCGGCCAATCCGCCAGCGATCGGCGCGGCGGAAACGATCGGCGCGCGCACCGCCCTTTATTTTGCCATGCTCGCGATTTCCCTCCTCGCCATGATCCTCGCCGCGACGCTCGCGTTGGTCCTCTCGGCAAGGCTCGGCGCCTGGAAAGGCGCGCTTGTCTCGAGCGCTGTCTTCGTCGCGGTGGCGGGCTTGGCTGCCCTGGCGCTGCCCCCCGTCGATGAAGTTCCAGTCAATTTTCCGGCGAGCGTCTTGTGGAATTTTCGTCTGGCGTCGATTGCCGCACGCGCGCTCTTGTTCGCTGCGCTCGGGCTAACCTTCGGTGGCATGACGCAAATTTGGCTTCGCGGCGGGACGCCACGCCGTTCTTAACCTCTTGCGGCAATAAATTGCTTGCGCAGTCGAACGGGATAACGCCGCATGCTCCGCGAGAAAATCGCCTCTGCCGGCGATTATTTTCTGATTGGCCTTCGGCCGTCGCCGGTCCTCGACGAGCGCGACCGCGCCCTTCTTGGCGATTTGCGGCCCGCCGGCGTCATTCTCTTCAAGAGCAATTTTCGCCACGGTCTGCCTTATGAAGCCTGGCTCGAAAGCCACGCGCGGCTCATTACCGATATTCGTGCGGCAACCGGGCGTGCGCGCATGTTCATCGCCATCGATCACGAGGGGGGCAGGGTGTGCCGGGCGCCGCCGCCGGTCACGCACTTCTCCTATGCCGTGCGATGGGCGGGGCAAGCGGCGCGAGTGGGCCGCGCGATGGGCCGCGAACTCGCCGCGCTCGGCGTCAACCTCAATTTCGCTCCCTTGCTCGACATTCACACCAACCCCAAAAATCCGGTGATCGGCGAACGCGCCTTCGGGCAAACGGCAAAAGCGGTGATCGCGGCGGCGTTGCCTTTCATAGAGGCCATGCAGGCGGAAAAGGTCATTGCTTGCGGCAAGCATTTTCCGGGACATGGCGATACCAGCATCGATTCGCATCTTGGCTTGCCCGCGCTGACGCTCGGCCTCGATTCGTTGCGGGCGCGGGAGCTAAAACCTTTCGCCGCCGCGATCGAGGCGGGGCTGCAGATGATCATGACGTCGCATATTCTCTGTCCCGCGATCGACGCGCATACCCCGGTCACGCTCTCGCGCCGTTTCGTGACCGGAATTTTGCGCAACGAACTTGGTTTCACGGGAGTAGCGGTCTCCGATGACATCGGCATGGGCGCGATGAAAGGGTTTTTCGATAGTCCGGATGCCGCCGTGCGCCTGATCCAATCCGGCTGCGACATGGTGATGGTCTGCGCCCATTTCACCGACACTGGCCGCGCCAGGGGTTTCGCGCAAGCAATTCTTGCGGCGGCCGCGGACGGCCGCTTGGACCCAGGCCTTTTGGCGCGCGCGCGGGCACGCATCGAAAACCTGCTCACGCGGGCGGCAACGAATGGAGTCGCGCGGTTGCCAGGAAGCGTCTTCCGCGCCCATGCAGGCGCAGGGATGCTCGACGAGGCCGCGACCGTCGAGGTCGTCTAGCGCGGCGAAAGCGCGGGCGCACTTCCTCTCGCGTCTGCGGGAGAAGCGGGCTTTCGCGCGAGCGAGGGCTCGTATGAAGGCTTAGGGTTCCGCCACGGCATTCACGCCAGGCCTGCAGGTGGTCAATTTTTCGGCCATGACCCTCCTCGGAAGGCGTTTCGAAGCGGGCGCTCTCTCATCGAAGAGAGCAATGTCACCGTTTCGTCGACCCACTTCTTCCATCAGAATTCGAATGGTCGTGCCCCGATCGAGGCCGTCAACATGCAGGCTGTTTCGCTTATCCTGGATGACGTCACATTCTCGCGGCATGGGCACTTCGGTACTTTGATGATGACGCGACCAATGTTGGTTGGTTGGCATTCCACCGGCCTCGCCGCGGGCCGATGCGCTTCGGGCAAACGGTGTCACCTCGGGAACGACATATCCGTTGCCAGTCGCGGCAGTCTCGAGGAATGCCAATGAATTGGTACCGCCCGCCAGCGGCGCTCCGCCTCGCGCCCAGCTTGCCTTCTGAAGCTAGTTGAGCTAACATCGAAGTTGAGAGAATATTTGCAGGCAAGCGATAAAAAAATGTCTAATAAAAGATATTATAAGACAATATTTTTGTACGAGACCCTTCGTACTTTGAATCTATACGAAATACTTCGTAGGTTAAAATATTGGAGTCTACAAAAAAAGTACAGAAAAAATTCGTTTAGTAAATCATTCGACTGGAATTGGGAAAAAACTAACTATAATCGCATCGCGCTTGTGAATCTGCTTGTTGAAAAAACACCTGATTGCGCTTATCTTGAAATCGGATGCGCTTCGAACGATTTGTTCGATTCAGTGTCAGCCTTAAATAAGGTTGGTATCGATCCAGAATATGGAGGCAACATACGAAAGACATCTGACGAGTTTTTCCACACAAATAAATCGTTTTTTGATGTGGTATTCATAGATGGATTACATACCTATGACCAAGTACGTAGAGATGTTATTAATTCAATTAAATTTCTCAAACCTGGCGGGTGGATTGCTTTACACGACATGCTACCAAGAACGTGGATAGAAGATCATGTTCCTATCGTGACCTCAGAAGCCTGGACTGGCGACGTGTGGAAAGTCGCGTTTGAATTGTCTAAAACTGAAGGTATAGATTTTAAGATAATAAAAATTGATAATGGGGTTGGAGTTCTAAAGCTTATTAAAAGTAATACTTCCTTGGTCAATTTGATAACTGAGTTAAATGATAAGAGATTTTCGTATTTTTATGAAAATGTAGCCAAACTGCCGATTGTTGAATGGAATGATTGTCAAAATTGGCTCAGAAATAATTAAACAATCCGAAAAAATTAAACAATGCGAACATAACTCCATCGCAGCTTAATTGGTGGGGGACATCAATGTAGCGGTGTGTTTTTTATATATTGCAGTTCCCAGCAAACGCCATATCAATACTGCTCATGACTTCTATATTGTGGAGTTATACTACATGGACGTGATGATCTTCTTGAAACTGGCGCCTGGGGTGATCGGCCTCGCGGGTTTGCTCACATACTTTATGATGCGCGCGCGAGAGCCAGACTCTGATCTGGAACTCGTGAACAGCGTGCGACGCGTTCGCAACATATTCTTGGTACTCGGGTGCGTGGCGTTAATCATCCTAAGTGCGTGGCTAATCCTCCGGGCAGCGCCACCCGTTCAAGATACCTCGGTTTCAGACTTCGCCGCTGACCCCCATCTCCGCTTCGCTGTCGAAACGGTGGTTGATGGACACTCGCCAAGGCGGCATCCAGCGCCGGCATCTTGATGGCCTCTCGGTGAATTCAGTCTCCGCTTTATCCGCCGGCGATCATATGCTCGTGGATCGCTCTTTCATCGCCTCGGCCGGCAGGTTACCGCCGTTGGTCCCGCGCCAAATTCCAACATCACATGCGGCTGACGGTCTCGAGCTACCTCCGGTGGAATAGGCGCGGCAAGATAGGAAGCGGGGATTTGGATCAGGCGAGATATTGCCATAGGGTCTATCCTTTGAGTCCCCGCGTTTTTCAGTGGCAGCTGGCTATGAACGTATCGAGCCGCGTCCGGTCGATCGGATCGGCCGCCCCGAAATCCACGAAATCCTTCTCTCTGTTGTTAATGCCAAAATACGTGGATGTGTGCAGGGCATCCAGAACACGGCGCGACGCGAGGATGACAAGTTCGACCTTTCCGTCGTCCGTCCGGAACGGGTAGCGGATCAGCTCCTCCGGCCCGAGAACGATTTTGGGAGCTTCTTCTATGAACTCATTGTGGGTGGGGCTCCGGCCGGGCGGAGTGTTATGCAATTCCACCCCAAGTTGTCCGGACGCAATGATCTTCTCGATGTCTTCCGACCCGCTTGCATTGGCCGGATCATAGATCACCATGATAACCAAGCGGGGATCGGGATTACGGCGACAGATGAATCCGATATAGTTCGTCTTCCACTCCGTGGTTGTGATCTGTTGCAAAAAGAACTCGCCGGTAGAGGTGTTCTCAAGACTCCACTGCACCCCCATTGGTTTATAAATTATCCTGTATTTCTTCATCTGCGCCTCGGACAAAGGGTTCATTTCCTTACGCGGGTCGACGTCCGGGCGATAGGTCAGGCCTTCGGTCAGGAGCTCCGGGTCCACCCCCATCTCTTGCACGTAGGCAATCAAGTCACCGGCCATGACTTGTGCCTTCGCGTACGCCGCCGCCGCGTCGGGGCATAGTGGCAAACTCGCGTCCTCTCTGCTGTTCTCGGAAGGTCGCGCGTGCGTGGGATCGCGGCACTCCATGCGGGCTTGGTGCACACCGTAGATGCTGTCTTTCCAAATACTTCGTTCGGTTCCTCCTAGGAAGGCGATCGTGCAAGCGCTTATGCTGTAGCCAGGATAGGTTCCGAAATCCATACAACTCAGTGAGAGTATTTCCAAGAATTTTTTCGTTGAAAATGGTCCCCATCCGACCTCGCAGCCGGGCTTCGGTTTATACAGGCCAGCGATTTTTGTGTCGGAATAGACCCAAGTATGCAGGCGATGGGCGCGTAGCATCCGGCCCATACTCGACGCGATGGGCGCTAAATCCGAAACGTCGCGCGCCATTGCCACACTTTCACTTAGGCCACCACATAAGCGGGTGCGATTCATCAAGTAAGGCAACGGCGCGTTTCATCCCAAATTGCATTAGTCGAGGTTTGCCTGGCTCTATTGCTTCCCTCGCCGTTCCGCATTGGCGGCGCCTAAAATAAGGGGCAACGCCGTTTCAAGTAACGCTTTGGCCTGGCCATACAATTCCGGCGCTTCGCTATTGCGTGGACCCGCGATGTTGAGTGTATGTATGACTTTCTCACGATTTCGATCGCTTAGCCATTGACTGAGTTTAACCGCGGCGTGCGGTTCATCCACGACCTGGATCAGATATGGCCTTCCCAATCGATTTGCGGTTTCAAGGGTCAATTTCGTTCCAGGCAACTTTGTTTGGTTGATCGACTGAACAAGAATGATTGTCACGTCGCTGTCTCGCACGTTCAGTTTTGTTCGCTCCGAGGGATCGCTCGTCTCGGCCTCGACCATTTTTTGGTATCTGTTCAAAAGCCCAGGGGCGCAGGGGAAATTTTCTGCCAAGCCGCCCTTTGGCACCCATCCGCCGTAGGGTATATGGAACAATATCGCCACATCGAGAGCGGCCTGATCCGCGCCGGTTTGTCCGCCAGAGACAATTTTCATCGATCGTGCCTCGCGATAAATCCGAGATGCTACTATGACCGAAAAAAGCCTAGAACTAATCGATCGGTGAATGTCAGTCCCCGGGGCCACAGCCCGGGGGATCGCCATTCATCTCACGTGGCCAGGCATGAACGGCGAGACGGCTTCGATCCCATGGCGCTTGCCCGCAAGCTGCTCATCGGGTTGTGCCGCGAAAGTCGTTTCGTTCCATGCTCAAATTTGGCTTGGATTCGATCCAATGTCATGTGTAATACTGGAATAACAGGACCTTCACGCGCCGCTCAGTCAAACAGGCTCGAAACGCTTTCTTCCTTCGCGATTCGGGCGATCGCCTCGCCGATCAAGGGCGCGATCGAAACCACCCTTATATTGTTGGAAACCCGGATCGCTTCGGTTGCTTGGATGGTGTCGGTGAGAACCAGTTCCTCGAGCCGCGAGGCGGCGATTCGCGCCACCGCTCCGCCGGAAAGAACCCCGTGCGTGATATAGGCATAGACTTCCCTCGCGCCGTCCCGCAGCATGGCATCGGCGGCGTTGCACAACGTTTCCCCGGAATCGACGATATCGTCGACCAGGATGCAGGTCTTGCCGGCAACGTCGCCGATAATATTCATGACTTCCGAGTCGCCCGCGCGTTCACGCCGCTTGTCGACAATGGCGAGCGGCGCGCCAATGCGTTTTGCCAAGGCGCGGGCGCGCACCACGCCACCGACATCGGGGGATACCACCATGACGTTATGGAGTTTTAGCCGTTCCTTGATGTCTCGGACTAGGACTGGCGCGGCATAAAGGTTGTCGGTCGGAATATCGAAGAATCCCTGGATTTGGCCAGCATGCAAGTCCACCGTGAGAACGCGGTCGGCACCCGCGCGGGTGATGAGGTTGGCGACGAGCTTGGCCGAAATGGGCGTGCGCGGGCCGGGCTTGCGATCTTGTCTTGCGTAACCAAAGTAGGGGATGACCGCCGTAATTCGCCGTGCCGAGGCGCGCCGCAGCGCGTCGGTCATGATCAGGACTTCCATCAGATGATCGTTCGCCGGATACGAAGTCGATTGAACGACGAAAGTATCCTGGCCGCGCACGTTCTCTTGAATTTCGACGAAAACCTCCAAATCGGCGAAGCGGCGAACCTGGCATTTGGTCAATGGCACCCCGAGATACGCCGCGATTGCCTCGGTCAAAGACCGATTGGAGTTGCCCGCTAGGATTTTCACCGCTCCCGCCGCCCGTTCGATATTCCGCTTGCGCCGCTACCGCCAGTTGGCAACCCGCCAACGGTGCAAAAATTCAGGAGATCCAAATTTGGGCGCGCGGACCGCGGCACCCCACTGATCGGCCAGTCCTGCGTTCAACAAGCTGGTTTTCGGCTCATTCCTCATCTTCCCAGGCCCGGGGTCCGAGGCCGCAAAGCAAACAATTTGGACCGCGGCTTCGAATCGGCGGCGACTGCGCGCCCACATCGATTTATTCGCATTGTCGCTCGCGCACGGCAATGGAACCCGCGCTTGCTTGGCCAACGAACCGGCGCGTATACATATTTCCTCCCCAACTATACACCATTCGCGCCGGAATCCGAAAGTCCCCGGGGTTCATGGCGCGGAAGTTAGAGCGTGACCCAAATAGCCAGACTTCGGAGGGGATTCCCAAACGGACGAAGCGGGATTCACCTTGCCGGCTGGAAAGGAGGCCAGCATGAGTGGCAATGCTCTGTTCGCAGGATTTACGGGAACGCATCGAGCATGTCCAGAAAAAGTTGCCAGACTTTTTCAGTTCCGCCATGCTCCAACTCTTTGAATTTGAGTTGTATCCTCAACGTTCAAATAGGTTCATATGATCGAGACGCGCGCTCGTGCTGGCGCCGCGGGCGGATCGCGCCGGAAAGTCCCGCCATCCAGCAGCGCGCAGCTTCGACGTCGGTGCAAGCTACGTAATCACGCTCATGCGACATTTTTAGACAACGCGCGATTGCCGGCGGCGAAAGTTTGACGGCCACAAGCGCCAAACGCTGGCCGCGCATGCAGACGGACGCTTCTATCAACGAGCTCTGTAGGATGACTGATTGGCTTTGCTCGGTTCCCGTGCGAGATTTTGTCTGAGGTGACGCGCCGGCGCCCCGATGGGAGCGATTGTCGATCATGCCGCCGCGATGC
>JBOHJV010000005.1:0-45204 GCA_050728695.1 Methylocella sp.
TAGATGCGGGTCGGAGCAAGTAGCGCTTCGCCGACGGTTTTTCCCGGCGCGAAGGGCGCGGGGTCCGTCCAGGCGAGGGAGGCCCGCTCGACGATTTTGCGCACCAGCGAAAATCCGTTGGAATGGAGACCGGAGGAGCGCAGGCCAAGGGCGATATCGCCCGCCCTTACGTCCGCTCGCGGCAAGAGTTTGCCGCGCTCGACCGCGCCCACCGCGAAGCCCGCGAGGTCATAATCGGCGCCGTTGTAAAGCCCCGGCATCTCGGCGGTTTCGCCTCCGATCAGCGCCGCTCCGGCTTCGATACAGCCCTGGGCAATCCCCTTGACGACCTCCGCGCCAGCCGCGGGATCGAGGTGTCCGGTTGCAAAATAATCGAGGAAAAAAAGCGGCGCGGCACCCCGCACGACGAGGTCGTTTACGCACATGGCGACGAGATCGATCCCGATCGTGTCGTGAATACCCGTCAGGGCCGCGATTTTGACCTTGGTTCCGACCCCATCGTTCGCGGCGACGAGAATCGGATCGGCAAAACCCGCGAGCTTGAGATCGAATATTCCGCCGAAGCCGCCGATTTCGGCATCCGCGCCGGGCCGTCTCGTGGCGCGCACGAGCGGCTTGATCTTTTCGACCATGGCAGTGCCGGCATCGATTTCGACGCCCGCTCGCGCATAAGTGAGGCCGTTTTTATTTTTCATAGCGATCCCGTGGCAACCCCACGCGGCGCGAGCACATATCAGTTTCACCCAACGAAAAGAGCGCAAACCAGTCTGATCAACGAATTTTCCCCGGTTGCAGAAGCGGGTTGCTTGAATTTTGCTCTAATCCCTGGCGGCCGCCAAGACAAGATCGCCGAAGTTCGTCGCTCGAACCAAGCCGCGGTATTGGGATCGGATTAAAGCCATGTTAGACGCATGGACGGATGCTCCCCATGGCCCTTGGCAATCCGCGCGCCGTTGAGCGTGGCAAGACCTCTCCGCGGACGCTTTGGCATTACGAACTCTAGCAAGCTTCTTCGCTCCTCGGGCGGATTGGCCTTGGCGGGACGGGAGGTCCAATCGCGGCAATCCATCCAAGCTGCCAAATCAATTTTTCGAACCGGAGCGATGCTTTCATATTACCGCAGTCTGCCCAATCTGATCACGCTCGGCCGCCTCGTGCTCGCGCCGGCGGTTGTCGCGATGATTGCCGCGCAGCGCTGGAAGGAGGCCTGCATTGTCTTTATCATTGCGGGGCTGTCCGACGCGATCGATGGCTGGCTAGCCAATCGCTTCGATCTTCGGAGCGAGCTTGGCGCCTATCTCGATCCCCTGGCCGATAAGGCGCTGATCGTCTCGATTTATGTCTCGCTCGCCATCGCCGATGAGCTTCCCGCGACGATTGCAATCCTAGTCGTCGCGCGCGATATCATGATTATCGGCGCCTTCATGATTTCCCTCATCATGCGTAAGCCGATAAAAGTCAAACCGCTGACGATCTCGAAGTTCACAACGGCCGCGCAAATTAGCTTCGCGGCGATGGTTCTCGGCGTCAAGGCTTTCGATTTTCCGTCCGACGCCTGGTTCGATGTTTCGCTTTATGCGGTAGCGGCACTGACCCTTGCCTCGACAGCAGCCTATTTTGGCCAGTGGATCAAACACATGAATCTTTGATGCAACCGCGGCAGGCGGAAGGGAGGGGGCTTGCCAGACTTTTTCACTGGCGCCGGGAAAGTGACGCTGCTCCTTCCCCTCGCCGCGAGGCAAACCTCTACCGGTCACCCCCCGAATCGTTGCGGAATTCAATGGGTGCATGAAACCATGGAGCGCCGAAAGCGCCCCATGATATAGGAAAGGCGTTGGCGGGCGGTTGGCTTGAAGCGGCGGCGGTTATGCGGATCGAATGGCAGATCGGGTTTTGGACTGGCACATTTTTGCTCCTCGTTCTCTTGCTGTGGCTTTTCAGCGGCGTGCTTCTGCCTTTCGCCGCCGCCTTCGCGCTTGGCTATCTTTTGAACCCAGTCGTCGATCGGCTGGAGCGGCTTGGCTTCAACCGGCTCGGCGCGACGCTCCTCATCACGGTTTCCTTCGTGCTCGTTCTCGTCCCCATTTTAATTTTGATCGGGCCCGTTGTTTGGCGTCAGCTTGTAAGTTTCATCGAGGCGTTGCCGGCCTATGCCGTCAAGCTGGAGGAACTGATTTCGGCCGAGACCGCGCGCTTTGAACGGGCCTACGGCGGTATTCTGATGGACAAATTCGGCCTCGGCGGTAATGCCGGCGCCGAGCTCGCAACCGCCACCAACGATCTCGTCGTCGAGGCGGCGCAATGGGCGGCTTCGTTTTTGAAATCGCTTCTGACCGGCGGCGCGGCGCTGATCAACCTGCTCTCGCTGCTTGTCGTGACGCCCGTTGTCACATTTTACATGCTTCTCGATTGGCACAAGATGATCGCGACGATCAGCGGGCTTGTGCCGCTCCATCAGCGCGAGACGGTGCGAGCGCTCGCGCGCGAGATTGACATCGCTCTTGCGGGGTTTTTACGCGGCCAAGCCCTTGTATGTCTTTTCCTGGGCGCCTGGTATGGCATTGGACTTTCGCTGATTGGGCTCAATTTCGGCCTCTTGATTGGCATCACGGCGGGGATCTTGAGCTTCATCCCTTATGTCGGTTCCTTGACCGCCCTTGCCTTGTCCTCGGCGGTCGCGATGGTCCAGAGCTGGCCGCAATGGAAGTTGCTCGCCATGTCTCTTGGCGTCGTCTTTATCGGTCAATTTCTTGAAGGCAATATATTGTCGCCGAAGCTCGTCGGCGCATCGGTCGGGTTGCACCCGGTGTGGCTGATTTTCGCGCTGCTGGCGTTCGGCAAATTGTTTGGTTTCACCGGCCTTATTACTGCGGTTCCCCTTGCCGCCACCGCCGGAGTGATCATGCGTTTCGCGGTCAGGCGCTACCGCGAAAGCAAGCTTTATACGGACACCGCGGAGCCCGATCCTCGGATTCTTCTCTTATCGACTATGACGCGTCCCGATGACGAGAACCATTGAGATGGCCGGCGAAAAACCTCGCCAGGCGCGACAAGCGAACCCTCAACTGACGCTGAACCTCGCCCCGGACCCCGGCTACGAACGCGAGAATTTCTTCGTGTCTGGTTCGAACGAACAAGCCTATGCGATGATCGAACTCTGGCCCAGCTGGCCCGACTCGACACTGCTCATTTTGGGGCCGTCGGGTGCCGGCAAAAGCCACCTTGGCGCGATCTGGGCTTCGCTCGCCAAGGCCGGCGTTCGATCCGCCGCTTCCCTGGCGGCGGAGAATATTGAAGCGCTTGCCGGCGCCGGGCCGCTACTTCTCGACGACGCAGATGCGATCGGCCAATCCGAGGCGCGGCTCTTTCACCTTGTCAATTTGATGCGCGAGCACGGCGCGACCCTGGTTCTCACCGCCAAGACGCGACCGGATGCCTGGGGCTTGCGGACCGCCGATCTCTTGTCGCGCTTGCGTCTCGCGCCGGCGGTCGAGATCGGGCCGCCGGACGACGCCCTGATGCGCGCCGTTCTCGTCAAGCTGCTGATCGACCGGCAGCTTATCGTCGACACTGCCGTTGTCGGCTATATAGCTTTGCGGATCGAGCGCTCGCTCGGCGCGGCGCGCGCATTTATCGACGCGCTCGATCGCGAGGCTTTGGCGCGGAAAAGCCGGATCTCCCGGGCAATCGCGGCAGACGTCTTGCTTGCCATGGGCTCCGGCTTGGGCCAAGGTCTGCTTCATGACGAGCGGGACCGCTTCGAATAACGGCGGCGACGAAGATCCGCTTCCGCTTACGCCGCCGCTCACGGTCCAACGTAGCGGACCGAACGGCCGCGGGGATCTATGATGGTTTCCCCGGATACCGCTTTGAGTTCGCTTGCCGAGCGGCCGGTAGCCACAACGGGGTTGCCGCGCGGGCCGGAACCTTGGGCGTCCAAAGCGGCAAGGGCGTTGCGTTCGCGCTTGGGAAGCCCCTTGATTTCAGATGGTTTTCTAAAATCCTGCGGCTCGTGATGGTCGCTGGGCGAGCCAATAAAAATCCGTATCCCGCCGGTCGTCATCACCGCATCGCCACGCCGCAAGCTATCGTCGTCCATAAGATCGGCCGGTGCGGGAGGCGGCGCTGAATCGTCTGTTTCATCGGCGACGCTTAGCTTCCGGCGCGCCGCGAGCTTATGTTCATGTCTATGGAAACCGTGCTCCGAGTGCCGGTGAAAACCGGGGCCCCAATAGCCAGGCATTCCGCCAAAATAGCCTCCATAATGGCCGACGGTCCGACCCTGGAAGGGCCCAAATAGAAAGTCGAAAAATCCCGCGTGCGCGATACTTGGGAACGCGATGGTTTGAACCAAGCCAACCGTCGCTACCGCGACCGCCACGCCGCGACCGTTGCGCATTGCGCACATGGTAAAATCCTCACATTGAAAATACTATATTCCGCTAACGCCGCAACCCGAAAATCCGTTGCGTCGGCGGCGTGAAAATTAGCGGTGACCGAATCGTGGAAGTAGTTCCCGTTCTTGCGGAGTTCGCCCTCCAGGAAATCGAGCGCCGCGTCCGCGAATCGCTTGTGGCGGAGCATATTTTGGCCGTGACGTGTCCGTGCATGGGGCCCCTAGCCGCTCGATTTGCCCGAATATGCCTTGATGGGATATTCCGGTTGCAAGCGTCCGCGCCAACCCGCCTCATCTCAAACGGCAGCGCGCATTCTCTCGAATCCCGAGTCGAGATCCGCCTTCAGATCCTCGATGTCTTCGAGGCCGACCGAAAAGCGCAAGGCGGGACCTGGCGGATTCCACGCCGTCGCGCTGCGATAACCACGGCAATCGAAAGGTATGACGAGGCTCTCGAAGCCGCCCCACGAATAGCCCATGCCAAACAGTTTCAGCCCGTCGAGCATGGCGGCGAGCCCGGCCCGCGAGCAGGGCGAAAGTAGCACCGAAAAAAGCCCCGACGACCCGAGAAAATCGCGCTTCCAAAAGACGTGTCCGGGGCAGGAGGGAAGCCCCGGATGCAAGACTTGGACGACCTCTTTGCGGGCGGCGAGCCAGCGAGCAAGATCGAGCGCTTGACGTTCGGCCTCCCGCAGCCGGAGGTCGAGCGTGCGCAGACCGCGCAAACTCAAGAAAACATCCTCGGGACCGGCGCACATCGCAAAGGCGTCGAAGGTGGCCCGCAGTCTTGGAAACCATTCCGCGTTGGCGGACACGAGCCCGATGAGAAGATCGGAATGGCCGGAGAGATATTTTGTTCCAGCTTCAACCGCCATATCGGCGCCGCGCGCATGTGGCGGAAAGAACAAGGGGGTGGCCCAGGTGTTGTCGAGAATCGTGCAAATGCGCTTCGACCGGGCGAGCGCGGCGATACAAGGGACATCCTGGATTTCGAAGCTCTGCGAACCGGGCGTCTCGATGAAGATCACGCTTGTGTTCGGCCGGATCAAGGACTCGATCGCGGCGCCGATCGCCGGATCGTAATAGGTTGTCTCGACGCCCATGCGGGTGAGAATCGTCGCGCAGAAGTTGCGCGAGGGGCGATAAACCGCGTCGGTCACGAGAATATGATCGCCGGCTTTGACGGCGGCGAGCAGGGCGAGGGTGATCGCCGCGAGGCCCGAAGGGGCCAGCACGGTTCCTGCGGCGCCAGAGAGTTCCGTCCAGGCGCTCTCCAGCGCTTCTGTTGTCGGCGTTCCCTGGGTGGCGTAGGAAAACCGCGCTTTGCGCGCCAAAAAATCCTCCAGAGTCGGGAAAAGCACGGTCGAGCCGCGATAGACCGGGGTGTTGACGAAGCCATGCTGGGTGCTCGGGCGGCGCCCGGCGTGGATCAGTTTCGTGCGGTTCTTCAAAGGGATGCGGTCTTCCGGCGTGGTCTCTGTCATTTGTGCATCCCGCCATATGTGCGCCGGAAACCGCGCTTTTGAACAGGCCTTCGTCAAGCCGGGGATTGAAACGCGGTTCGCGCGCCACCCGGCCGGTTTCGTCCAGTCCCTCCCGCTCAAGGCATTTGCCCGCCTCACGCGCGGCAAGGCTTCAAGCCGATCGCTCCGAAAGGCTTTCTTATGCTCAAAAAGGCAGTCCGATATAATTCTAATCGAGCCCCTCGGTGGAGGAAATTTTTATGCCAAAGCCGGAAAGCCCGACATAGGTCATCGGCCGCCCCGTGCGCAGCCTGATCGAGGAGATCCCGAGATCGCGCAGGATCTGGGCGCCAACGCCGATGTCGCGCCATTCCTTTGTCCGTTTGACTTCGGACTCCGGCTTGTCGAATTGAGCGATGGCAACCGGCACGCCCGCCGTGCCGTCGCGCAAAAAAATAAACACCCCGCGGCCGGCTTCCTTGAACGCGGCAAACGTCTTGCGGATGCTGTCGCCGCCGGCGATCACATCGCTGATTATATCGACCCGGTGCAGCCTTGTCGGCACATCGCGGCCATCGCCAATCTCGCCTTGGACAAAGGCGAAATGGCGCACCGGATCATAGGGCGTGACATAGGCATGGCCGGTGAGCGGACCGCTCGTGCCGATGACTTGAAACGTGCCAACCCGCGCGACGATTTTTTCGCGCATTTGGCGATGCGCGATGAGATCGGCCACCGAAATCCGCTTCAACCCGTACTTTGCCGCAAAGGCCTCGATTTGCGGCCCTGCCATGATCGAGCCGTCGTCATTGGCGAGCTCGCAGATCACCCCGACCGGCGGCAAGCCCGCAAGGCGGCAAAGATCGACCGCCGCCTCGGTATGGCCCGAACGCATGAGCACCCCGCCCTCCCTCGCGATAAGCGGAAACACATGGCCGGGGCGGACGAAATCTTCTGGCCTCATGGCGCCATCGGCGAGGCCGCGAACCGTATTCGCGCGCTGCACGGCGGAAATCCCGGTCGTCAACCCCTGCTTGACATCGACCGATACCGTGAAGGCGGTGGCGTGCGGCGCGTCATTTTCCGCCACCATCGGCTGTAGGTTCAATCGTCTGGCGTCGGCAGCAGTCAGAGGCGCGCAGACGATGCCGCAGCAATTGCGGATGATGAAGGCCATCTTTTCCGGCGTGCAAAGAAAAGCAGCGCAAATCAAATCGCCTTCGTTCTCGCGGTCGCCGTCGTCGGTGACGATGACGATCTCGCCGCGCGCGATCGCTTCAATCGCCACCGTGACCGAATGCGACATCGGGCCAAACTCCCTCGTTGGGCCGGGCGCGAGAAAGTCATTTGGCACGGCGGCGCCTCTTTCTCACGCAAGATATGCGGCGCGGCCTCGCGCGACACCGCGCCCTGATTGCAGATGTAAAGGCCTGGATTTGATCCATCGGTCAATGTCAGAGTTCGCCAGTTCGCCATTCATCTCCTGGCGGGTTGCGATTTCAAGCGCCAGTGACTTAAATCTCAAATCCAATCCTTTACCCTTAAGGCAATAAGCCGCCTGCCTCCCGCCAGATGCGCCGCGCAGTGTCGCCCGCCGGTTCGGCTCGGGCCATCGCGCCGGACTGTCCCGCCCATGCTTGCAGCCGGTCCTTGTCGTTCGTGTTCTGGGCATCGTCGCGCATCGCCTGCGTCAAGCCGCGCTGGACGGGGTAACGCGCGGGCGGCGGCGCGCCACGTTCGGCGGCGGCCCGGACATAGGCGTTATTGACGCTGCGTCCCAGGCGACCGCTAAAGGCGCGGGTCAACACCGTGTCCTCCGGTTCAAGCTCGACAAGCGCTGCCGCCCATGCCGGATTTATGTTCGCTTCCGGGCAGCGCAGAAATGCGGTGCCGATCTGTGCCGCGGAAGCGCCGAGCGTCAGGGCTGCTGCAACCCCACGCCCATCGCCGATGCCGCCCGCCGCGATCACCGGGAGGGAGAGCCGATCGGCGAGGCGGGGGATGAGGGCAAATAATCCCACGCCTTGCTTTTCAGCCACGGCAGTATCGAAAGCGCCGCGATGGCCGCCAGCCTCGATCCCTTGCGCGACGATCGCATCGGCCCCCGCCTTCTCGGCGAGGATCGCCTCGGCGACGGTAGTCGCGGTGGCAAACCAGGCAATGCCGCAGGCCTTGAGTTTGGTGACAAATTCGGGCGAAAAGAGCCCCATGATCGAGGAGACCGCGCGAGGCTTGGCCGTGACCAACGCCGCGCATTGCGCCGTGAAATCAGGCGGCCGCGCAGCGCCGGCCTCTGGTGCAAAGTTGGGCCCCCATTGCGCCAGGAAACGCCGGACTTTTTCTTCCGCGTCCGGATCGCGCGCCGGCGGCGGATCTGGAACCCATAAATTGAGCTGAAAGCTCCCTTGGCTCGCGCGCCGGAATGACTCCACCCACGCGGCAATCCCTTCGGGCGAGCTCAACAAGGCGCCCATCGCGCCCATCGCGCCGGCGTTGGCGACGGCCACACTCAAGGCCACCGGGCACGCTCCGGCCATCGGCGCAAGCAGAATCGGAATTTCGAGCCCGTAGACCGCGCAAAATTCGTCCGCGCGGGCGCGGGCGGGAGAAGCGCCGCAAGGCGAAATTTCCGCTTTCGGCATCGGCAAATCTTTCACATTTGCGGCGCGAATGGCCAATTCGCGCTTTCGCCAACTTGGCCGCGATGGCGCAGGAATTGGTCGGCGAGCACGCAGGCAACCATCGCCTCGCCGACCGGAACGGCGCGGATTCCAACGCAAGGATCGTGGCGGCCCTTGGTCACGATTTCGGTTTCCGCGCCAAAACGGTCGATGGTTCGGCGCGGGGTCAGAATCGAGGAGGTGGGCTTGACCGCGAAACGCGCGACAATCGGCTGGCCGGTCGAAATTCCACCGAGGATTCCGCCCGCGTGGTTCGACAAGAATTGGGGCGCGCCGTCGGTGCCGCGACGGATCTCGTCGGCATTGGCTTCGCCGGAAAGCAAGGCGGCGGCGAAACCATCGCCGATCTCGACTCCCTTGACCGCGTTGATCGACATAAGGGCGCCCGCCAGTTCCGCGTCGAGCTTGCCATAGACTGGCGCGCCCCAGCCTGGCGGCACATTCTCGGCCACGATCTCGATGACGGCGCCGATCGAAGACCCGGCCTTGCGGATCGAGTCGAGATAGGTCTCGAAAAACGCCGCGGCCTTGGGGTCCGGGCAGAAAAACGGATTTTTTTCAATCGCGTCCCAATCCCAATTGGCGCGCGCGATGGAATGTGGGCCCATTTGCACGAGGGCGCCGCGGACCAATACGGGCGCGATGATTTTTCGGGCGATCGCGCCCGCCGCAACGCGCGCGGCGGTTTCCCGCGCGGAAGAGCGGCCGCCGCCGCGATGATCCCTGATTCCATATTTGCGATCATAGGTAAAGTCGGCGTGGCCCGGCCGGTAAGTGTCCTTGATCGCGGCGTAATCTTTTGCGCGCTGATCGGTGTTCTCGATCAACAGCGCGATCGGCGTTCCCGTCGTCAAATGGCATTTGGTTTTTTCATCGCAATAGACGCCGGAAAGGATTTTGACAAGATCGGCCTCTTGCCGCGTTGTCGTAAACCGCGAGGCGCCGGGACGCCGCCGATCGAGGAAGACTTGGATGTCTCCCTCTTCGAGCGAGATCAAGGGCGGGCAGCCATCGACGACGCCGCCGATCGCAACCCCATGGCTTTCGCCGAAAGTCGTCACCCGGAAGAGATGGCCAAAGGTATTGTGCGACATCGGCAAAAACCTAAGAGGCGGGGCCGCTTGTCAACTGGCGTCTCTCATCTTCGAGTAAAACCGCAAGCCGGCGCCAATTGCGCCTAAAATTCGCCGAAGGACGGCGTCCCGGAGCCGCATGCCGGCCTTGCCGCGCCATAGGCTTTCCAGCTTGCAAGATCGGCGTGCCCGATTTCCTTGCCAGCCCGCGGGGGGCGGCGCCGGGCACGAGGAGGGCCTTCGCCGGCCGTAAAAACCCGGAAGAATGGGCAGTCCCGATTATGTATATCAATCGACCCGCGGCAACAAGCTGTCGCCTGCTCCGGCAAATTGGCGGAAGAAGGAAAGCCCGCATGGAAACATTACTCAGTCATCCGGCCGAACTCTGGCTTGGCCTTGGCACGTTTCTTATAGTGTTCGAGGCCATTACCATGCCCGGGCTCGGCCTGTTTTTGGCTGGGATCGGGGCGTTGTGCACGGGCCTTCTCGTGAAGGCGGGCATCGCAGGCGAAACGGCCTTGGGCGCGCAGGTGGCCTGGTTTTTCGGCCTGACCACGTTGTGGACGGCGGTGCTGTGGAAACCGCTTCTGAAGTTCCGCGTGAAAAGCAGGCACCAGGACCGCATCGAACTCAACAACATGGTAGGAGGCACCGCTACCGTCGGCGAACACGGCCTCGCACGCGGCCGGACCGGACAGGTAACCTGGTCGGGTACGCTCATGAATGCCGAGCTTGAGGCTTCGGCGGCTGTCGAATCCCTGCCGGCCGGCGCGCTTGTCGTGATTAAGTCCGTCTCCGGCACCACGCTGACCGTCGTCCCCAAATAGGAGAACTTGTCATGGATCTCGCGAGAGTTATTGATTTCACGACTGTATTTGCGCTGGTCATCACCCTTCTCGCGGCCATTACCGTATTCAAGGGCGTGCGGATGGTGCCGCAGCAATCGGTCTGGATTGTCGAAAAGCTCGGCAAGTATGACCGCACGCTGGAACCGGGCCTCAACTTCCTCATCCCTTATATTGAAACGGTATCCTACAAGCATTCGCTCAAGGAGTATGCGATGGAGGTGCAGGAACAGACGGCGATCACGCGCGACAACGTCACTTTGCTGCTCGACGGCATCATTTACTTGAAGATCACTGATCCCGTCCATGCGTCGTATGGAGTGGCCAACCCCGTGTTTGCCGTAACCCAGCTCGCCCAAACCACCATGCGCTCGGAAATCGGCAAGCTCACGATGGACGCGACCTTCGAGGAACGCGAACGCCTGAATGCCAATATCGTTACCGCCATCAATGCCGCGGCACAGAGCTGGGGCATTCAGTGCATGCGTTACGAAATCAAGAACATCAGCCCGCCGGCGAGTATTCTCAAATCCATGGAAATGCAGGTCTCGGCCGAGCGCCAGAAACGCGCGGTGATTTTAGAGTCCGAAGGCAAGCGCCAGTCGCAGATTAACGTGTCCGAAGGCGAAAAACAGCAGGTGGTGCTGAAATCGGAAGCAGCGCAGATCGACCAGATCAACCGGGCGCGCGGCGAAGCCCAGGCGCTGCTCATGGTGGCGGAAGCAACCGCCGGCAGTATCCGCCAAGTGGCGGCGGCCATCAACGAACCGGGCGGCCGCGAGGCCATCGAGCTTAAAGTGGCCGAGCAGTACGTCGATGCGTTCAAGAACCTGGCGAAGACGAGCACTGCCGTGCTGCTGCCCAGCGACGCGGGCAACGCGGGTTCGATGGTCGCGCAAGCTTTGACCGTGTTCGACACCTTGCGCAATCGCCGTGATTCCGCACGCGGAGGCACTTCCATCATACCAAGATCGCCTCCAAGCACCGCCTGAGCGCGGGGATAAGATGTAAGTTCAGTGAAATCTAATCGTCCTGAGCGTCGCGAAGGATAGTATCCTGGCTGCATGAAATTCTTTGTCGTTTCGCTCGTTGGGATGACGACGTGCCATTTTGTGATCCTCGCTTCCTCCGGTCTTTTCCAGCTGTTTTTTCTCGCATAATCGTTACCGAAAAATTTGCGCTTTTCTTAGTTCATGCCCTCGCCGCGGGGCAATTGACGAGCGCACCGGCGGTTCATATCGTTGCGCTTCAGCGCGGGCCAAGACCCTTCCGCGAACTTCCTAACTTTCCTAAGGTCACGCCATGTCCCTCGCCGGAGCGCTCGCTCAAGCCAATGCCTGGCCCTTCGAGGAAGCGCGCAAGATTCTCCGGCGCGTCGAGGCGACTGGCCAGACGGCAGTGGTATTCGAGACCGGCTACGGCCCTTCCGGCCTGCCCCATATCGGAACTTTTGGCGAGGTCGCCCGCACGAGCATGGTGCGCCACGCGTTCCGGGCCTTGACTGGCGATAAGATCGAAACCCGCCTCATTGTGTTTTCCGACGATATGGACGGCCTTCGCAAGGTGCCGGACAATATTCCAAACAAGGAGCTTGTCGCCGCCCATCTTGGCAAGCCGCTGACCGAGGTTCCAGACCCTTTCGGCACGCATGCAAGCTTTGGCGCGCACAACAACGCGCGGCTGCGCGCATTTCTCGATGACTTCGGCTTCGGCTTCGACTACGAATTCGCCTCCGCGACGGATTACTATAGGTCCGGCCGCTTCGACAAAACACTTCTCCACATCCTTGCACGCTACGATCAAGTGATGGCGATCATGCTGCCGAGCTTTCGCGGTGAGCGGGCCGCGACCTATTCGCCTTTCCTGCCGATCCACCCAAGGACCGGGGTTGTGATGCAGGTGCCGCTCGAAACGATAGATGCGGCCGCGGGCACGCTCGGTTGGCGCGATCCGGAAACGAACGAGATTTTCGAGACCCCGGTAACCGGCGGCGCCTGCAAGCTGCAATGGAAGCCGGACTGGGCGATGCGCTGGTACGCGCTCAAGGTCGACTACGAAATGGCCGGCAAGGATCTGATCGAATCGGTCAAATTATCCGGCGCGATCCTGCGCGCGATCGGCGGCAGGCCGCCGGAAGGATTCAACTATGAATTGTTTCTCGACGAAAGCGGCCAAAAAATCTCTAAGTCGAGGGGAAATGGCCTGACCATCGACGAGTGGCTCGCGTATGCGAGCCCCGAAAGCCTGTCGCTTTTCATGTACCAAAAACCAACCGCCGCCAAGCGGCTCGCTTTCGACGTGATCCCGCGCACGGTCGATGATTATCTGAGCCTTCTCGATGCCTATCCAAGGCAAGAGGCCAAGGAGCGTCTCGGCAACCCGGTCTGGCATATTCATTCGGGCGCGCCACCGCCGCCCGAAGTCTTGCGCGGCGAAGGCAACCAAGCCACGACGATCACCTTCGCCATGCTGCTCAATCTCGCCGCCGTTTCGAACAGCGAAGATTCCCAGGTGCTATGGGGTTTTCTGCGCCGCTATGCGCCGGACGTTTCGGCCGCGACGCATCCGCGTCTCGACCGGATGGTTGCTTATGCGGTCCGCTATTTCCGCGATTTCGTGCGCCCGGCGAAAAGTTATCGCGAGCCGGACTCAATCGAGCGCGAGGCACTTGAAAATCTCGCCGCCGCCCTCGCCGCCCTGCCCCCGGACGCCAGCGCCGAAGCGATTCAGACCACACTCTACGACGTCGCGCGACAAATACCGCGCTATCAGGATATGAAAGCCAAAAGCGCGACAGCCGAACGACCCGGCGTCTCGAACGATTGGTTCGCCATGCTTTACGGCGTGCTGCTCGGCGAAAGCCGTGGCCCTCGCTTTGGGTCGTTCGTGGCGCTTTACGGGGTCAAGGAAACCCGCAAACTCATCGCCGATGCGCTCGCTGGCGATCTTCCGCGCAACCATGCCGCATTCCAAGCACCAAGATGAGGAAGTAGGGTATGGGGCGTTTGCTTTAGGGAGGTGGAATTGGCATGAGCGTGGCCATCGCGGCTGCGGCATTGGCCATCGCGCAAGTTCCATGGCCCCCCGACTGCCCTGGCCGAAGACCCGCCCGTCCTTGACAAATGTGCGCGGCAGCCTTACTAAAATCGAGGCCCTCTAGGTATAGCCTGACGATAGTTTGGAGGTCAGTGCTTCACAAGCTGGAGCGTTTAGCCTGATTGCCGAACGGCGGGGTAATTTCATATGTCCTCGTCGCCGTCGCCTAAAGGTTAATGATTAGCATTCGATCCGATTACTTGTCTTGTGAGGAGATTTGTTCTTTGCCGGCGATAGCCTTTCCTGAACGGCCACTGTTGAACGCGGACGCCGCGGTGTTTGCCCGCGACTTCGACAAAAATTGCTTTCCTTTCACCCACCGGCTTTCGGGTGATCCGCTTTTTAGCACTAACCGGCTGCTCGCGCTGGCCCGCCAGCGGGCGCGCGATTCGAATAATGTGTACTACGACGCGGGCGAAATCCGGGTCGATCAGCGCTGGGATCAGACGCCGCCCTGCGACGTGCCGGTCGATCAGCTTTTGCGACGCATCGAGACTGCGGGGGCGTGGATTATTCTGCGCCACGTGCAAAATGATCCCGACTACGCCGAGCTTCTTGACGCCTGCATGGACGAGATCGTCGCGCTATCTGGGCGAGACCTCAGTCAAGTCATGAAGCTTCGCGACGCAATCATCTTCATTAACTCGCCCAACCGGATCAGCACCTACCATATCGACCGCGAATGCAGCTGGCTCTATCAGATCCAAGGCCGCAAAACGATCAGCATCTTCGATCCAATGGATCGCGATGTTTTGCCGGAGCGGGAGATTGAAAAGTTCTGGGCAGTGGACAACAATGCGGCGACCTACCGGCCGCAATACCAAAGCCGCGCCACCGTGATCGAACTCCTCCCCGGACAAGGCGTCCACATTCCGGTCGGCGCCCCCCACTGGGTGCGGAATGGGCCGGCAGTGTCGGTCTCGCTGAACATTAATTTCCACTATCTCGATGCAATCACGGCGGATGTCTACAGAGCCAATTATTGGCTTCGCCGCCTAGGGCTAAATCCTACCCCGCCGCGGGTTTCGGCTTTCAAGGATGCGATCAAGCGAAGCGTCTACGGCACCGTCAATCGAACCGTTCTTCAACCCGCGCGAGCGGCGCGCGGGGCGATCAGGGCGAAGAGGCATCCCGCGCGCAAAACCTGACAGGCGCGGCGATACGCCGAATTACGCTTCGCTTCATTGCAATTGATTTTGAGGAATAAATCAGCGCCCTGCGGCATCCGCTGAAATTCATCCGCGATCCGGCGAAGGATTAAGTGGCCATTCTCCAACGTCTTCGCGTGAAACAAATCAGGTTTACAGCCCGCCTCTTGAGCGCTGTTGAAGCCCTGCCCGGCGGCGGCGGCCTGATGCGGCCTCTGGCCAACTGGCCAATTACGGCGCCGGTTCTGAATGCTATCTTGGGTTATCAACGCGTTTTCGATGACTTGCCGCAAGCCGTCGCGGCGGCGGCGCCCTATTGCGGCGGCGGGCATGACGCCCCTGGCATCGGCGCACTTCACCTCGGGTTGTCGCAGTCTCCCCGTCCGAGCGATTATGCGGCCTTCTATCACATTCAAGGTCCGCTTTCTCGCTGGTCCAAGATTTTCGATCTTGGCGGAAACGTGGGAAATCTATTCTATTGCTATAAGCGGTATTTGCATCTGCCGCCCCATCTGGTCTGGCAGGTATATGATCTTCCCAAGTGGACGGAGGAAGGCCGGCGCCTTGCCGCGGAACATGGCGAAAAGCAGCTTCAGTTTACGCGAAACTGGGAAGACGTATCCGGAGCGGATCTATTGCTTGTCTCCGGCTCGCTCCATTTTTTTGATCCGCCCGTGTATCACATGGTAGCCGCGCTGAGAGAAAAGCCGGCACACATCCTTATCAACCGCTCTCCCTTGATTGATGGACCGACCAAAGCGACCGTCCGGGACGACGGTTTCTTTAGGACCGCCCGCGTCCTCCACAACCGGGGGGAATTGATTGCGGCATTCGAGACGATAGGCTACGAATTAATCGACAGCTGGCAAGCTCCGGAGCTTTCCCTCAGAATCGTTGGAAAGCCTGAATTTTCAGCCGCTTCCTATTCCGGGCTCTATTTCCGGCTTAGGCCTCGGGATTAAGCGCGGCGAAGAGCACCGCAGCTCTGCCAAGCCAGCTCGGCGATCTTTCTCTCTCCTGCGATGTGACCTTGACCGTGAGTTTCATCTACAAGATCGTGCCCGCCTCCTTGTGGCGCAAAACCCAGGACAAGGGCCGCTTCCTTGGCGCGCCGGCCGATATCGCCGATTGCTTCATCCATTTCTCGCGTCGCGCGCAAGTGGAAGCGACCGCCGCGAAGCATTTCAGCGGCGCGGGCGATTTGTTGGTTATCGCGGTCGACACAAAACGGCTTAGCGAGGGGTTGCGCTTCGAGCCCTCGCGCGGAGGCGCGCTTTTTCCACACCTTTTTTCAACCCTGCCGCTCGATGCCGTGGTCTGGGCGAAACCCCTGCCGCTCCGGCCGGATGGCGCGCATGATTTCGCTGGTCTTTTGGAGTGATCGGCTTTCTGGATGCGCTGGCACAACCGGTTCTCTTCAGCCTCGATCCTGAGCGCGCGCATCAATGGGCGATCACGGCACTTCGCAAAGTCCCCTTGCCGCGAGCCCCGCCAGATGATCCCCGTCTTGCGGTCACCGCGTTCGCGCTCGATTTTCCTAACCCGCTCGGGCTCGCGGCGGGTTTTGACAAGAATGGCGAGGTTGCCGATGCGATATTGCGTCTCGGTTTCGCTTTTTCCGAGGTTGGCACGATCACGCCGCTGCCGCAGGCAGGTCAATCGCGCCCCCGCCTCTTTCGTCTCACCCGCGATCACGCGGTCATCAACCGTCTTGGCTTCCCAAGCCAGGGGCATGCGGCCGTCCACGCCCGCCTCGTCGCGCGTGCGCGCAGGCCGGGCATCGTGGGAGTCAATCTCGGCGCCAATAAGGATTCCGCCGATCGCGTGGCCGACTATACGCGCGGGATCGAGGCCTTCGCCGATGTCGCGGATTATTTTGCGATCAATGTTTCTTCGCCGAATACACCAGGTTTGCGCGATTTGCAGCGTGCCGATGCGCTCGACGATCTGCTTGCGCGCGTTCTCGCCGCGCGGGATATCGCCGCGGACCGGTTACGCGGCAAGCCCGTATTGCTAAAGATGGCGCCCGATCTCACGCTCGCCGAACTCGATGACATCGTCGAGTGCGCGAGGTCGCGGAAAATCGATGGACTCATCGTCTCGAACACCACGGTCTCGCGTCCAGCATCGTTGCGCGACTCTTTGGCGAACGAACAAGGCGGCCTCTCTGGCCGGCCGCTGTTTGCGCTCTCGACGCGCATGCTGGCGCAGACCTATCTGCGAACGGAGAAGCAGTTTCCTTTGATCGGCGTTGGCGGCGTCGACAGCGCAAAAACCGCCTTCGCCAAGATCGAGGCCGGCGCAAGTCTCGTGCAGCTCTATACATCTTTTGTGTTCAAGGGGCTTGCCATTGCAGACGAAATCAAGCGCGGCCTCGGCCCTCTCCTCGCGCAACACTCCTATCCCCGGCTCGCCGACGTAACCGGCGCCGCGGCGGCGGACTGGGCCAGCGGAAAACTCGACGCGGACAATTTTTTATAGCGCCACGCTTGGGTGATGCCGCGCGCAAGAAGAAAAAGAAGAAGCGAGAGCCACAGTCCGGCGTTTCCGAAAGGCCGCAGCAAAAAGAAGCTTGCGATATAAAGCGCGAGCGAGACGAGCATCATATTGCGCATGTCGCGTGTCCATGTCGCGCCGACGAACACGCCGTCGAGTTCATAAGCGAGCGCGCCCGCAAGCGGAGCAAGCGCCGCGAACAAAAGATAATCGCGGGCGTATGCCCGCACGTGCGGTTCGGTCGTGAGAAAATCGATGAACGGTTTGCCGGCAATAAGCGCCACTGCCGCCAAGCCGGCGGCAAAGGCGAAGGACCAAAAGGCAGTCAGACGCACCGCCGCGCGAAATCCGTGCGCGTCCCGCGCGCCGATCGCTTGGCCGCACATCTGCTCGGCGGCGGTCCCGAAACCGTCGAGAAAATAGGCCGTGACGAGCATGAGGTTAATCAATATCGCGTTGGCTGCTAGAACGATATCGCCGCCGCGCGCGCCCTGCGCGGCAAAAAACGCAAAGGCAAAAAGCAGCGCCGTGTTGCGGATGAAAATATCGCGATTGATCGCAAACATCCGCGCGATTTTTCCGCGGTCGAGAATCAGCGCTGCCTCCACCCGAAAAAGATTGCCGTACATGCGCCACACGACAAAAAAGCCCGCGAGCGTACCAAGTGCCTCGGCCCCGAGCGTGCCCGCCGCCGAACCGCGCACGCCCAGCGCCAAGCCGTAAACAAGAGCGATGTTGAAGGCAATGTTCCCCAAATGCATCAAGACTTGGAGGACGAGCGCCACGCCGGTCCGCCCGCATCCAACGATTGCGCCGACCACCGCGTAATTGATAAGAACAAAAGGCGCCGACCAGATTCTTATGTCGAAATAGAGCCGCGCCGCGCCGGTCACTGCGTGGCTCGCGTCGAGCGCGCCAAAGCTGATCCAGGCGATCGGCGCCTGGAGCAAAATCATTGCTGCTCCAATGCAAACGGCAACGATCAGGGCGCGCATCAGCGTCGCGCGTTGCTCGGGGCCATCGCCGGCGCCAAGGGCTTGCGCGGTGAGCCCCGCCGTCCCCATGCGCAAAAAACCGAAACTCCAGAAGATAAAGTCGAAAATGACGGCGGCGGCGGCGATCGCGCCAAGAAGATGCGCCTGGCCGAGCCTGCCAATAATCGCCGCGTCGGCGATGCCGAGCAACGGCGTCGACAAATGCGCGAGCGTCATCGGCAGCGCGAGCCGCACCACGCGGGCGTGGCTCACGCGCGGCGGATTTACGCCAGGGTTTTTTGCATTGGCGGGCACCACGTCGCCACCGGGTTCAGCTTGGGTTGCGCATATTCATAAGCCGCAGCACCAGCCAGACCGGAACGACGATCGCGGCCCCCGCGAGGATATAATCGGCGATCTCGCGGATCGCGTCGAACCCAAGGTCCCAGATTCGATCAACGAGCTGTTTTAGGCCAAGAAATATATCCCAGGGCCTGATCTCGAGCCACATCAGCAACGCGCCGACGATCAGGGATACGAAAAGAAGGCGCAGGAAGACGCCGCCGGGCGAGCCGCCGAGAAAACGGGTTAGCGCCGACTCTTGCGGACGCGAGCGGACAGCGGACGGGGCGGCCGGCTGTTCAGGCGCCGTCCAATGGGGCGGCGCCTTCGGCGCGGAATTTTGGTCTTCGCTCATGCAAAATCTCTGGAATCGAAGCTATGGAGACGGGAATGCCTCGGGAAATCAGTTTGGCCAACAGTTTGCGCGCCGTGTCAACATCAAGGCGCCTCAACTGCGAGGGCAGTCGCCTCGCCGCCGCCGATGCAAAGCGCAGCCGCGCCGCGTTTCAAGCCGTATTTTTGCAGGGCCGCAAGCAGCGTCACGACGATTCTGGCGCCCGACGCGCCGATCGGATGGCCGAGCGCGCAGGCGCCGCCATGCACATTGACTTTTTCACGTGGCAAGGAGAGCTCTTGCATCGCCGCCATGGCGACCACCGCGAAAGCCTCGTTGATTTCGAAAAGATCGACATCGGCAAAAGACCAGCCGGTCTTGGCCATCAGTTTTCGCAACGCGTCGATGGGGGCGGTGGCGAATTGACTGGGCGCCTGCGCGTGCGTGGCATGGCCCAGAATAATCGCCAAGGGCGAGATGCCGCGCTTTTCGGCCTCCGAGCGGCGCATGAGAACAAGTGCCGCGGCACCGTCCGAAATCGAACTCGAATTCGCCGCCGTCACGCTGCCGCCTACCCTGAACGCCGGTTTCAGATGAGGAATTTTGTCGCGCTTCGCCTTTAGCGGCTGCTCGTCATGCAAAACGATCTTGGCTTCGGCCTTGCCGTTCCTGACCGCAACTGGCACGATCTCATTTGCAAAACTGCCGTCGGCTATCGCCCGTTGCGCCCGCTCCAGGGACGTGACGGCGAAGGCATCCTGGGCGGCGCGGGTGAATTGAAAACTTTCGGCGCAATCCTCCGCGAAGGCGCCCATTGGCAAATGCTCGCCGTAGGCATCCTCGAGCCCATCGAGGAACATATGATCGAGGAGTCTGCCATGTCCCATGCGGTAGCCGGACCTCGCGCGATCGAGCAGATAGGGGGCGTTGCTCATGCTTTCCATGCCGCCCGCAAGCGCGACTCGCGCGCTCCCGGCGCACAGAACGTCATGCGCCAGCATGATCGCCTTCATGCCGGACCCACACATCTTGTTGAGAGTCGTGCAGGGAGTTGCCTCAGGCAGGCCGGCGGCAAGTGCTGCCTGGCGGGCGGGAGCCTGACCCTGGCCCGCCGGCAAGACGCAGCCCAGAATCACTTCTTCGATGTCCTCGGGCGCAACTCCAGACCGCGCGAGCGCCGCCTTCGCCGCAGCGGCGCCGAGGCTTGCGGCGGCAAGGTCCTTGAACTCGCCTTGAAAGCCGCCAATTGGCGTGCGCGCGGCGGCGGCGATGACAATCGGATCGGCGTTCGCCATGGTTTCTCATTCCTTCCCAAACAGTAGATTGTGATCACTGGCCAAACGCGAAAGAGGCCGCCCGCTTACGCCCGAAGTTTTGTTAGGCGCTCACCAGAAATCTTTAACCGCATGTATAGCAAAGCCGCCGCCGGAATCGAACGTCGCGCAATTGCGCGGGACGAGCCGGCATTGTTCATTGCGGCGAGACGCTGATCTCTCAAGGCGCCTGCGGAAGGCGGGCACAGGCAGAAAGACTCACTCGAGAGCGATGACCAGACCGGGCCAAAACCCATTCCGCGCAATCTTACATTCCGCGCCGATTTGCGGTCTGCTCTGGAAGCTTCGCAAAAGCCACGCTTTTCTCTCCATACGCATGCTGAAGGCGGGCCCGCGCAGATAGAACTCGTGCGATAGAAATGAAGAGATCGTGCCAAGGACGGATTCCGCGCAGTCTTATATCTCGCACTGTGCGTGCGATCAGACCTGAAGTTTCGCAAAAGCCACGCTCTGGCCTCTCGTTAATAGTGCGGAGGTGCGTGGTCTTTCCGCCGACGTCCCTCCAGTCTTGAGGGTAGCGGCTATTTTTCGGACGCACAAGTTAACGCCGAAGGTCTGCGCGACTGCGCCACGCCGACGCGGGTCCACCGCTTTTTGCCTCTCGAACATCTTCGGCAGTATGCTCGGTGATCCCCCGATCGCGGTGAACAGTCCAGCTTCGATGATCGGCTCCAACACCACTCTCACCATCGACCGGCTCGGAGCGCGCGGGGAAGGCGTCGCGCAAGGCCCGAACGGCTTGGTCTTGGTCCCCTATGCTTTGGCCGGTGAAACAATCGTTGCCAAAGTCGACGGTTCCCGCGGTAGATTGGCCGAGGTTTTGACTTGCAGCCCACATCGGATCGCGCCGTTCTGCCGCTATTTTTCGCATTGCGGCGGCTGCGCGGTGCAAACGCTGGCGGCCGACTCTTACGCGCGATGGAAACGCGATCTCGTCACCAGCGCCCTGCGGCGGGCTGGCCTGACGAACGAAGCCTTGGACCTCATCGATGCGCATGGCGCCGGGCGCCGCCGCGCGATCTTTCACGCACGCTTTACCCAGGGCCGGACAAGAGTTGGATTTATGCAGGCCCGCGCGCATGAGATCGTCGAGATCGACTCCTGCCCGGTGCTCGCCGCTTCGATGGACGGGGCTTTGCCCGCCGCCCGCGCGATTGCCCAGGCCCTGGCCACCTCCGAAAAACCGCTCGATATTCTAGTCACCGCGACGGCGTCGGGGCTCGATGTCGGTCTCAAAGGCCATGGCCCCCTTGGCGAAGCCGAGACCCAAAGCATTGTCCGGATTGCGTTGGAGCATGAACTCGCCCGCCTTTCGAACCAGGGCACGATCGTGATCTCGCGGCGAACGCCGATGCTCGCCATGGGCAAGGCGATGATGGCGCCGCCGCCGGGAGCGTTTTTGCAGGCGACCGAGACCGCCGAGGAAATACTCGCGGCAAAAGTTTGCGAGTATGTCGCGGGCGCGAGACGGACCGTCGATCTTTTTTCCGGCATCGGGACATTCGCCCTTCGGATGGCGGAGTTCGCGACAGTCGATGCGTTCGATCTTGAAGAGGCTTCGCTTCAAGCTTTGGCAAAGGCGGCTCGCATGGCGGGTTTGAGAGAGGTCGCGGTCGCGCCACGCGATCTTTTCCGGCGTCCGCTTCTCCCGCCGGAGCTCGATCGGTATGACGCGGTCGTCTTCGATCCTCCGCGGGCGGGAGCCGAACAGCAAGCCGTCGCGCTCGGCGCATCCTCGGTGCCACGTGTCGTCGCCGTATCCTGCAATGCCCAAACCTTCGCGCGCGACGCCGCGATCCTGTGCGCCGGCGGCTATGAAATAGCGCGGGTCGAGCCGGTCGATCAGTTTCGCCATACGCCGCATGTTGAAATCATCGCGTGCTTGCGGCGGCGAACGCAAGGACCACGAAAGATTCGGCGGCTGCTCGGCTAAGGCAAGCGCGGGAAGGCAACAGGCGGCGCTGGCGGGTCGAACCAACGAAACGCCAAAAGCCCGACGAGAAAGCCGCCGATATGGGCCTCCCAGGCGACGGTCGCATCGGTAACGCCGAGTGGCACCGGGATGGCGCCAAACAGAAAATTGGTAAGGAACCAGAAGAAAAGGAAACTGATCGCGCCGCGATTGTACAGAATTTTCCGCAACGGCGGCGCCGGTTGACGATAAGCCATGCCCTCGTCCGCGCGTTCCGCGAAGCCGAGCGATTCGCCAAGCGGCGCCCCCGGTTGAAACACGAAACGCACCGCCGCCGCCATGACGCCGGAGACCGCGGCCGATGCGCCGATGACCGGCCGCAGATCCGCCAGGTGGGTGACGTAGTGCGTCGCCGCTCCGGCAATTGCCGCGACAGCGCAAAAAAGCAGAAACCGTGGCGCTCCAAAACGGCGGGCGACGGCAGAGCCGAAGGCCGCGAACCAAAGACAATTCATCCCCAAATGCGGCCAGCCAGCATGCAAAAACGCATAGGTAAGCAGCGTCCACCATTGCGGCTTGCCATCGCCCAGGAAAAAGGCCGCCGCCTCGGGGTCCGCCATCGAATTGACGGCCAGGGACACGCGGTTTGGATCGAATGCGAAAGTAAACCTTCCCGGCACGAGCGCGAAGCGCCGGAGAAACTCAAGATAGGCTTCGGGCGAGAAGAGGTTTGCGAGGCCTTCGATCGCGGCCAACAGCACGACGATCCAAAGGACCACCGGCGGCAGATTGAAAATTCTTTCTCGACGGGTGCGCATGTTGAGACCGTGTTCTACCTCGGCGGAGGCCGATCCGGCGAGGTTTGAAGAGATGCCATGTTGCCTGTTCCGCCGATTCCTGGAACCGCTCGATAGGCGCACGCCAAAGGACGTGGCACGATGCTAACGGCGGCGGTTGAACCAGATTTACGGGCCTTTCGAAAGCGGATGTGCATCTGGGCTGTTGCAAAACCGTCGAGATCACATGGCAAGTCAGGAAAGGCTGCAACCTCAAGGTCAGCCGAGAGAAACGCGGCGTCCCTATTCTCGGCGTGGTCAATGAGCCCATCATGCCGCCACTGAAGGTGGATTTGCCGTCCGTCTCAGAAATCTGGTAAAGGGATCAAATTCTCTTCTCGTTCTTTCTATGTCGTTTGACCAGGCTAGACTAAAGATGACACTGCGATCTTTATCAAATGCGGGTTTTCGGACGATAAGGCAGTTGGCGTGGATGGGGCATTACGTTTCCATTTCCAGTACGTTTCCATGACAAACGGCCCGAACGCCGTCCGCCTAACAAGACCTTTGATTTTTGATATGTTGAGCGATGATATTTGGTTACGTTTCCACGCAAAGGCATAGTCAGATTGCTGCACGTTCTCGTGACTGAATACTTTGGTTCTCCTTGTCCTTACCAGCACGAACATCTCGGTTGATGAATGCACAAGTGCGCGCTCGCCGTCGCGTGGCTCCCTGACCTGATACCAGAATTGCGCGTCTGCCAGATCGGCCAGGAACACCTCCGTTTCCTTGTAGCCATTGGGCTCCGAATATAGTGCGAAGAATAATTCTGGAGAAAATTGCCAGAACCCGTGACCGCAAAAATTGTTTGCCGGCAATATGTGCAATATTTGCCCGTCTACAGAACAAAGTTCCGATACATTCCTAAGTGCTTGAGGAATATTGTAGATGTGCTCGAGGGACCCATAGTCAATAACAGTGTCGTACCGATTTTGGACCGCAAGCGGCTTGTTCATGTCGGCAATATGGGTGGCATGCTCGAAATCAGAATTGTCGAACGACTCTACGGCCGTGGCAGCAAAGTGCCTGGTCAGAAGCTCTTCGCAATAAACTCCGTATTTCGTGTAATTCTTCAGATTGAGGGCGTTCTTTAGTTTATCCTTTGGAACGAACAGTTCCTGCCGTCCGATAGTCGCAACGCGTCCAAACGCCTGTTTGCTCCTCGCGAACTTCAGAAGGTTCAAACCGTGGATTTCAATTCCCATCGTCAAGATTCCTTCCGTTGGATATCTGGGAAATATCGTTAACTGACTCCCCATATGTGGACGGCCCCCTCTTCGCAAGGCGTTTTCTAGTGCTCTGGTCAAATAGCTTGTCCATAAATCCGGCCTTCGAGTGCGTTCGCCCATGAACGCTTCCCAATGGGCGCTACGCACGAAATTCGATCGCCGCGGCAAAGCGGCTCACGAAAGGCGTAAGCGAAAGCACCGCCTCAGTCCACATCCTCTACCGCGGCCGCACCGCCGCCGGAAAGTTTTTGGGCCAGCGCCGCCTCCATGAAACCGTCGAGCTCGCCGTCGAGAACCTCGCTTGGCGTGCCTGATGTCGCTCCGGTGCGAAGATCCTTCACGAGCTGGTAGGGCTGCAGCACATAGGAGCGGATCTGATGGCCCCAGCCGATCTCGGTCTTGGCTGCCTCCGTCGCATTGGCCGCCGCCTCGCGCCTTTCGATTTCCTGTTCGTAGAGCCGCGCGCGCAGCATGTTCCACGCGGTTGCCCTGTTTTTGTGCTGCGAACGCTCGCCCTGGCAGGCAACCACGATGCCTGATCGGATGTGGGTAATGCGCACCGCCGAATCCGTCGTATTGACGTGCTGGCCGCCGGCTCCCGACGACCGATAGGTATCGATGCGGCAATCCGATTCGTTCACGTCGATTGCGATCCTGTCGTCGATCACTGGGTAAACCCACACCGAAGCAAAGCTCGTATGGCGGCGGGCATTTGCATCGAATGGCGAGATGCGCACCAGGCGATGCACGCCGGATTCGGTTTTGGCGAAGCCATATGCATTGTGGCCCTTGACGAGCAGGGTGCCGGATTTGAGGCCCGCTTCGTCGCCGATCGTCTCCTCGATGATCTCGACCTTATATTTGTGCCGCTCGGCCCATCGCGCATACATGCGAAACAACATGCGCGCCCAATCGCAGCTCTCGGTGCCACCGGCGCCGGCGTGAACCTCGATATAGGTGTCGTTGGCATCGGATTCGCCGGACAGGAGTGCCTCGATCTGGCGGCGCCCGGCTTCCGCCTTCAAGGCTTTTAACTGTTCTAGCCCTTCCTTTTCAAAAGCCTCGTCTTGTTCCGCCTCGGCAAGCTCGACAAGCGTGATCGCGTCCAAAAGTTCGTTTTCAAAGTGACTGAGCGAACCAAGCCTCTCCTCTAGCGCGGTGCGATCGCGCATGATTTTCTGCGCGGCTTCCGCGTCGCTCCAAAGGTCGGGGTCCTCGGCCTTGGCGTTCAGCTCGGCAAGGCGGCGGACGGCGGCATCGACGTCAAAGATGCCTCCTCAGCAATCCCATCGATTGCTTGATTGAAAGGACAAGCGCTTCGGCTTCGGCGCGCATTTTTGTGCTCACTTTGCGGGAAATTAAAGATGGGCGTCTCGGTCAACCGAAAGATGGTTAGTCTGGCCGCGCGGCACAAGATTATTCGATTAGATCAGTATGTAAACGACGCCCCAGCATACGAAAAAACGCTCGGGATCTGACCGACGGATACGATTCGCCTATGGCTGATCTTGGCTATTTAGCAGGCGATTCTTGATCAACCAAGCGACTCCGCGGTCCCAGGAGTAGTTCGCCCCCATTCGAAGATCGGTCTGCTGGTTGAAGATCACGGCGCCGTTTCGGGCGTCGCGGACCTGAATCCCCACGGTGTATTCCATTCTGCTAATTCTCGTGACGATCCCAATCAAGGATTGATCGGCGCCGAGCTTGAACGCGATGCCGGTATCGCAGCCGTTGCACTTCCGCAGTGAATGCGCTTTCGCGGCTTCCGCGTCGGCACTGCCGACGTCGACGAGGCTATAGCGCCCTGACTGCGCGATCAACCGGCGCGCCTCGCTGGTGGCGAGCTTCAATTGGGCAGTATCCGCTGGACTCTCGCCAATGAGCTGACCTCCGGCGCTGAAATCCTGCAGCTCGAATTCGAATATAGCGAGCTTGACCGGAGGAAGCGTGCCGGCGCTTGTGACGAATGCGGGCAGCAAGGCTGCGCAAAACAGCAAGGCGCCGGCCGAAAAAAGCGCCGCGCGACCGCGACGCGCGAGGTATCCGATTTTCATTCGCTGATCACACAAGGAATTAAAGACTAGTGATCATAGCGGAGCGGCGGACGCGCGTCGAGGGCGGGTCAACCCCGTTACAGACGCTTCTTGCCCCACTCGCACATCAGGTCGGTGATCGGCCGCAGTGTTCGCCCGTAGGGCGTCGGCGAGTATTCCACCCTGGGCGGCACGACTGGATGGACCTTGCGATGGATGATGCCGTCTTCCTCCAACTCGCGAAGCTGCTGGGTCAACATGCGTCCACCGATGTCGAGAATTTTGCGCCGCGGTTCTCCGAACCGGCAGACTTGATGTGGCACCAATTATCCTTGGGCGGACTATTTCTTCCCGATGGGCTCGGTGGTCACGATGATAAAGCCTAACATGACGCAGGCCCCGCCATGCACGGGAGTGCCGCTCGGCAGACGCGCGCGGTAGGAAAAGGGGCTCTCGCGCCGCGAACAATGAAATTGGTGGGGATGCTCAATCCGAATGTCCGTGTACCCCCGCGCCTCCAAATTGCGCACGAGCCGACCCTCTTCGCCCTGCAGATAGATCAATAAGGTACCCCAACCGCGACGGCGACAATGAGACGCTTAACATCCATGGAACACGCCCTGCGCTCTCCCAGCCGGCATTGAAGCGAGACTTGTCGCACGAGGCGGTTATTGAACTTACAGGGACGCTATTCGTTTTTGAAAGAGCGGAGGCAGGTCTCGTAAACACACTCCCCACCGGTAAGGCCTTGTCGCGGCGGTTGCGTCAGCAAGCGCCTCTTTTCAACCGTCGCATGTGCGTCTCGCCCCATTTGCACATCAGGTCGGAGATCGGCCGCAGGGTCCGGCCGTAGGCCGTGAGCAAATATTCCACCTTGGGAGGCACGACCGGATAGACCTTGCGGTGGACGATGCCGTCGTCTTCCAACTCGCGAAGTTGCTGGGTCAGCATGCGTTCGCTGATGTCGGGAATTTTGCGCCGCAATTCTCCGAAGCGGCAGACCTGATCCCGCAACCAGAACAGGATGAGCGCTTTCCATTTGCCCTCGATCACGTCCAGAGTAGCTTCCACTGGGCAGTGGTGCTGGGGAACCAGCTTCGGTTTATTTACATCCATACTTACCACAACGTTAGTATCACACTTCCTGATACGTACTTGTTTCAAACGTTGATAGATCATACCATGTCAAAGATGGCTGGCGAGGGATAAGTGATCCAACGAATGGTTCGCTTTTCCGCTGTTTCAGTCGAAGGAGGCCTTATGAGGATAAGTATTCTCGGAGCTGGCAATGTCGGTGGCACTTTGGGACGCGCGTGGGCGCGCAAGGGACACGAAGTGTTTTTTGGCATCCCCGATCCGCACGCCCCCAAGATACAAGAACTTCTGAGAATCGTTGGATCGAAGGCCCGCGCTGGAACCGTGGCGGACGCGGCCGCGGCCGGCGAGGTGATTGCGCTGGCGACACCGTGGCCAGCCACTAAGGGCGCCATAGAAGCCGCCGGCAACCTCGAGGGCAAGGTGGTGGTGGACTGCACCAACCCCCTCAAGCCGGACATTACCGGCCTCGCCCTTGGTCGACGCGGGAAACCTCGCGATCGCACGCCTCCTTGAACCTTATGGCATGCTCTGGATTCACCTCGCCCTTGCGCAGGGCATGGGACGCGATTTTGCCTTCGTTTTGCGCCGGCGCGAGAAGGAGGCGATGTGAACATCGGCATCATTGGCTCCGGCAACATGGGGGCCAGCATGGGCAAGGCCTGGGCCGCGAAGGGCCACAGGGTTCTGTTCAGCTTTTCCCATGAAGCAGCCAAACTACGGGCGGTTACCGAGGCGGCTGGCCCAGTGGCCAAGTGGGGCACGCCTGCCGAGGCTGTTGCCTTTGGCGACGTGATCCTGTTGGTGGTCCCCCTGGGGCGCCGTCACAGAGGCCATCAAGGCCGCGGACGCCATCATTCTATATTCCCGTCCAGGCGCCGCTCCCGATCGAGACGGTCTTTGGGCCCGCGTTTGACGTAAAGGAACCCTATGATCGTACGCTGACGAAAACAGCCGCAATAGGCCGCTAATGCTCAACCATCGCAAGCGAAGTCATAAGACGCTTGATCTTGGATGCTCAAAGTGGAAAGCGGCTTCGGATTAGACATTCCGCTGACACTGGAAGAGGTCTGCGACCCGAGACGCGCGGCTCTCATCGTGTATGACATGCAGGTTGGTGTTGTCCGCCAGATACCTGATGGCGCCGAGGTTGTGCGTCAGGTGGTCCGGGTGGTAGCGCGCGCGCGCGGCCGGAGTCCGGATTTTCTACACGAGGCACATGTCGCTGCCCAACGAGTTGGCCGGCGTCACCCAGTTGCGAACCGCGATGGCATGGCAACGGCTTAAGCGCGTTGCGGATGTGAGGCCGGGGTTTCTCCGCGACTCGCCGGCCTTTCAACTCACCCCGGAACTCGCGCCGCTTCCGAGCGAAGTAATCTTCGATAAGATCACGATGTCGGGGTTCGAGGGGACGCCCCTCAACATCGCACTGCGCGACCGCGGCCTATTCGCCTGCGCGATCGTGGGGATCGCGCTGGAAGTGGGAATCGAGCCAACCGTCCGCCACGCGACCGATCTTGGCTACATTCCAATCCTCGTCACCGACGCATGCGGGTGGCGCGACAAGGCTGCCCACCAGCGCGCGCTTGACGGCCTTGCCTTCGCGGGAGGTTCGTTCCCGACCGATGCCGCAACGATATGCAAACTTCTTGCAAGCGCAGCGAAGGGTGGCAAGGCTTGACCGAAGTCGGGCCGATACCCGAGTCCGCCGTCTTTGGTCCTCGGTTTCTCTTGCAAAGCAAAGGGCCGGGCCCTTGACCTTTGCCTCCGCCCCCCAACATTTCTTTCGCTCCCCGAGGATTCGTGGAAGCGGAGTGGTCCAATGCGAGAAGCGGAGTGGTCCAATGCAAAAAGACGAGACAACTTTGGTGGACTACCGCGATCGATTTATCGTCAAGCCCGGCAGAAAGCTCCGCTTGAAGGACCTCGATCCCGCGTTCAAGGGCCGCCACGAGACACGTGAGGCGGCGGCGCCGGAATTGGAGCGGTACCGGCAAAAGCTCGGCGAGATGCAAGCCTTGCTATATGCGGAGAAAAAACACTCCGTCCTGATTGTCCTCCAGGCGCTGGACGCCGGCGGCAAGGACGGGACGATCAAGCACGTATTCGCCGGGTTCAATCCGCAAGGAACATCGGTGGCCAACTTCAAACAGCCGACGCCAATCGAACTCGATCATGATTTTCTCTGGCGGGTCCACCCGCATACCCCGCCTAAAGGAGGAGTGGCGGTCTTCAACCGCTCCCACTACGAGGACGTATTGATTGCGAGGGTCCACAAGCTGGTGGACAAGTCCACATGGAACGCGCGCTATGACCTGATCCGCAGTTTCGAGTCGGGGCTTGGGGAGAGTGGAACCACGATTATAAAATTCTTCCTGCATATCAGCAAGGAGGAGCAGCTCGCGCGTTTTGGGAAGCGGCTTGACGATTCCGCGCGCAACTGGAAAATCAGCGAATCGGATTATACCGAGCGCGCGCTTTGGGACGATTATATGGAGGCGTTCGAGGATGCCCTTTGCGCGACCAGCACGCACGAGGCGCCGTGGTACGTGATCCCGGCAGATCACAAATGGTTTCGCAATTTGACGGTATCGCAAATTGTCGCCGACACGATGCAAGAGCTTGGCATGGCGTTTCCGAAGCCAACGGTTGATCTCTCCGAGATAAGACGAAAGTACCACGCGGCGGAGCGAGACGAAGGAAAGCGCAAGCGCCCCGAGGAGGGCGCGCCCGGAAAATCCGGCGAGAAGCGCGATTAGGTTTACGGCAACCGGTCTCCGAGGTTCGATATGATGCAAAGCGCGAGGCGAGGAGGCACACTGACGAATTTGAGGCTTAAGCGCGCATACGAACCGGCGTTCCCGGAAGACGGAGTGCGCATTCTCGTGGATCGGTTGTGGCCGCGCGGTCTGGCGCGCGACAAGGCTTGCATCGAGCTCTGGCTCAAGGAGGTCGCGCCAAGCGACGCGCTGCGGCGATGGTTCGGGCATCAATCCGCGAGATGGGCCGAGTTCAAGCGTCGCTATCGCCAGGGGCTCGATGAAAATCCCGCGGCGGTGACGCGGCTCCGGCGCATGGTCGATGAGTACGGTTGCGTGACTTTGCTCTTCGCGGCACGCGATTTAGACCATAACAATGCGATTGTCCTGCGCGAGATGCTCAAGGAGGACACCACGCATCGCACGGTGCGGCAATTCGCGCGAGCCCATTCTTCGGACACACGGAGGACACATGAGCCTTAAAACCCGCAATGCCATCGTGACCGGCTCGACCAGCGGCATTGGTCTGGCTATCGCCCGGCCCTCGCCAAGGAAGGCGCCAACGTGATGATCAACGGCTTCGGCGATGCCACGGCGATCGAAGCCGAGCGGGGAACAATCGTGGAGGAGTTCGGCGTCGCGGCGATCTACTCGGGCGCCGACATGACGAAGCCAGACGAAATCCGCGCCATGGGCGGCTGGACCGCCGAGTGACTTTGCTCAAGAGTCGCCATGACATGACCACTTCGGACAATTCGGCCCCGCGCGCCTGGGAGGGCGGCTATGTGCACGCCATGACGCTTGGCCTCGGCGAGGTGGTGCACGACTATTTGAAGGAGGCCTAGGCGCTTGTCCGGTCGTGCCTCGGTTTGAATTTCGGCTTTGCGCCAATTTCGGACGTTTGAGCCCCCCTGAAGATGAATTGCCTTTTCTCGAGCCGGTGTTACGTTCCTCCGTCGAACTTTCACCGCGCTGATGTTGGAGCCAGCAGAGAGCCATAATGGACAAATGAGACAAAGATCCAATTCAGAGTGGCTGACAGCGCTACGGGAGGGGGGCAGAGGCCAGGAGGCGGCCGTGGCGGAGCTTAGAAAGGGACTGTTCGGGGCAATCCGGGCTTACCTGAGCAAACATTATGTCATCCAAGGGTCCTTGCACTCCGAGGAAGCCCAGCACCTGGCCGAAGATTGTGCACAGGAGGCCATCCTCATTATTCAAGCGAAACTCGATGGCTTCCGCGGCGAAAGTCAGTTTATGACCTGGGCCTTTTCGATCACCGTCAGGGTAGTGCTCGGAGAGCTGCGCCGACGCCGGTGGCGGCAAGCGACCATCGAACGGGCTCAACTTGGGCAGGCTTTGCCAGCCTGGCCTATCGAAGATCCAGGACCGGAACGCAGCCTTCAGCAGCGGGAAGCATGGGCCCTATTGAAGCGGCTCATCGACACCGCGCTCACGCCTCGGCAGAGGACCGCGCTCGTCGCCCATGCCTTCCAAGAAATGCCCTTGGACCTGGTTGCAGAGTGGCTGGGCACCAACCGGAATAGTCTTTACAAACTCATCCACGACGCGCGTAAGCGGCTCAAAGAGGCCCTGCTCGCCCAAGGCATCACGCACAAAGATCTCATCGCCGTATTTGACGAGCCGGGATCCAGCCCCTATTTTTCGCCGGAGGGTAAGAGTTCCGCCATTGAAAACATCTCATAATTGATTGCACTGGAAACTGCTATAATTGATTGCACGGGAGACAGAGATGAAACAAAAAGACTTTACCCGTTTGATTGACACCATCTTTGCCACGAAGAGCGGAGATGAGATGCTGTGCTCCGAGTATTTCGACGAGCTTCCACGTTACGTGGACCTCGAGGTTGCGGGACAAGACGCCGCAGCTTTGTTGCCCGAGGTCAAGCATCATATGCATCAGTGCCATGAGTGCGAAGAGGTTTACCTGGCGCTTCGCAAACTTGTGGACAAAGAAAATTCCTCAGACGCTTCGAGGTAAGACCTCGACTCCTCATCGCATCTAAGATGCATCGGGACGAACGGGCGAGCGCGCGATCACGGTGATCGCGGGCGGGCCGTACGGTTCTCAGCCCGAGGGAGAACGATGCGATGATAAAAACCCACACGGGGCTGTTGCTCGCCGTCGCGTTATCATTCCTTGCCGTGCTTGCCATCGCGTTATCATTCATGCGGGCCGGCAGTTTGCCCACTGTGAGCCGGGCTTCCGCCGAAATGCCGGCTGGCTTGCCCACGGCGAGCGCGGCCTCCGCCGGCGATCATCATTTTATAACCCTCAAAGCGAGCGCCCTGCCGTCCGGCCAGCTGGCCTATGAAATGGTCAGCCACAAGATCAAGTCGCCCGACCGGCCAGACCGGGATGTCACCGGCCTCTATGCCAAGGGCCCCACTATCCCGGGTCCGACCCTGGTCATGAAGGAGGGCGACACCGCCGAGGTGACGCTCGAGCATGGCGTAGCCGACTCGACCCAGCCGATCGGCATCCATGTCCACGGGGTCCATTACAAGATCGACAGCGATGGGACGATGAAAGTCATAAATGGGTGGGCCGACGAGGCCGCCTTTCCAGGCAAGCCGTACACCTACAAGTGGACAGCCGCGCCTGGCACCGCCGGCACCTGGCCCTATCACGATCACACAATGGGCAATCCCATGGTCGGGGCCGAGGACAGGGGTCTGTTCGGGACGCTCATCGTCAACCCGGCGAGCGGCAAGGTCCCCGCCCTCATCGACGGCAAGATAGTCGATGTCGACCTCTCCGACATTAAGCGCGAGTTCATCCTCTGGATGCACGAGACCACTTTTTGGGGCCAGGAGCTTAACCATATCGTCAAGGGGGACAAGGAGGTCCCGCTCTGGACCAATCCCACGGTAGGGGCGAGGCTCGGCGAGAAGGTCCGGTTTCATATCATCGGGATCGGCACCGCCATCCATTCCTTTCATCTGCACGGTCACCGCTGGATCGAGCCCGGCACGACCAGCGTGATCGACACGTTCCACGTCACCCCCATCAGCCGCCAGGCCTTCGTGGTGCAGGCAGGGGAAGGCGTGGGTCCAGGTGATTGGCACTACCACTGTCACGTCATCCAGCACATGCAGTCGGGGATGATGGGCATCTTCCGGGTCATTGAATGACTCGAATGAACCGCACAAACAAAGGAATCTGGAGATGAATCACAAGTCCCTTCCCACGATCGCCTTGGCGATCATTGCGCTCGTGCTCGCTTCGCTCGCGGCATACGCGCAAGCCCCCAAATCGGATCAATCCCAGGAGGTCATCATCAGCCGTCCTGGCGTTCTGCCCGCGGCCGTGTTCGAGATGACGGATGAGCCGGGCCATTGGTTCAAGGACCAGAAGTCCGGCGGCTCCCTCGTCGTTATCAAGCCCGGCGAGGCGGTGCTCATCAAGATAGGCTCCGGGACCAACACTAATCACACCATCACGAGCCTCGCGTGGCAGCCGGGGGCGGCGGGTTTTCCGATCGATCAGGAGAAGCCCTCGGACTCAAGCGTGACCCATGTCTTCGAAAAGCCCGGGCTCTACGTCTTCACCTGCAAAGTCCACCCCTACATGTTCGGGGCGGTGATCGTCAAAGATCCGAAGACCGAGGGCCTCGACATCGGCGCAGAACTGCAGCTGATCACCGGGGCCAAGATCCCGACCACGAGCGACATCGCGAAGAAGATTCTCCGCACCTTCTTCGTCACGAACACGCCGGCACTCTGGCGCGACTACCGCAAGCCCACGTGGGAGGTGAAGCTCCCGGATCTGCCGATTAACCTCGGCGGCACCGTGATCAAGCTGAGCGCCCTCAACTTCTCAATGCCGAACACGCTCTTGCAACCCCAGACCCCGGGCGTCGGCGAGTTCTGGGTCGATACTCAGTTCGAAGGGGTGAGCGGCAAGACAAAGTTCGGCACGGCCACGGAGGTCGACGCCTCCAACTGGACCGTCAAACAAAAAGTGAAGGGCGTCGAAACCAACATGAACCACCCCCACAATATGTGGAGCGGCCCAGCCTACAAGTTGATCTACCAGACCGAGTGGTTCGACAAGAAGCTCACGACCTTCGACCGCGAGAGCGGCAAGGTCTACAACTCACAAGTTGTCGGCGACAACCCCTCCCATGTCATGTCTAATCCGCTGACCGGCACGCTTTACGTCGCCCTGAACGGCGAGGACCGGGTGCTCGAGCTCACGCCAGGCGAGTACCCCTCGGCACTTCATAGCATCAATGTCGGGCCCCACTCCGGTCCGCACGGCCATTACGTCAGCGATGATGGGAAATACCTGATTACCCCGAACGCGTTGGCCTCGAGCGTCTCTATCGTGGATCTAGCGACCGAACAGATGACCGAGATCCCGACCGGCGGCATCATCCCCATCGCGGTCTGGGGCGGCAGGAACCACAAGGCTTATGTCGCCAACCTGCTTGGCACGCCGCCAGCAATGCTGTCCTCGATGACGGTCATCGACACGGACGCCAAGAAGAAGGTCAAGGACATCGACCTCGCGGAGGGCTACAACCCGATCAGCGGCGAGCATAAGGGCGAGGCCTACGGGCTAGGGCCTATCCAGACCCCGGTGAGTCCCGACGGCAAGTACGTGGTCACCGCCAACTTCCTGAGCTCGACCATCACCATCCTAGACACCAAGACCGACAAGGTCGTGAAGAGCCTGCCCTGTGAGCCCGGCTGCCACGGAGCCAACTTCGGGTTCAAGAAAGGCGGCGGCTATTACGCCTATGTGGCGAGCAAGTTTGCGAATGTCGTCGATGTGGTCGACATGGACAAGCTCGAGCTTGTCGGCCGCATTCTCGTCGACGATCCAAAGGATGGCCAGATCACGGCCAACAACGGCATGGGCGGGCAAGGCATCCTGCCCCTACCGCTCGCCGACGCTGGCGCGCTCGCCCCCACCCTCAAGCTCGCGGGAACGGGCAAGCTCACCCCCGAGGTCGAGGCCTGGCTCAAGCTCGTAACCAACGAGCAACGCGGCGACTGAATTTTAACGCCCACCAACCTCAGAGCCCCGCAAGGGGCTCTTTTTTGGCCGACAGGCAAAGCGCAGAATCCAACCCTGCTTGCAATTCCGCCTGTTCCGCGGAAAACCCGCGGTGCTCATCGAAACGAACGGTCAGCGCATTCATATCCGCCTCCGATCATGAGCGAAAGCTTAAACTTAGCAGTTTTCTAATTCTCCGTTAAATGGAACAAGAAAAATACCTAAAAATCAAACAGTTGATGGAGGACGTTCGCTCCCGGCATCTTTGTGCCCGATCTTTTCTTCTGGGGATTTTACATTAAAATTACGTATTTTATAATAAACACTCGCCAAAGGCTGTTAAATGGATTATATACGGATCGGACCTGCTAAACCGCGAGCTTTAGGGCATGCCGCAAGTTGTTACCGCAAATCGCCTCGCCGATGGAATCGTGGTCTATGCCGGCCGCGACGGCGCCTGGGCCACGCGGTTACGCCAAGCGAAAATTTTTGCAAGCAAGGCGGAAGCGCAGGCCGGACTCCTCCTCGCCCAGAATGACGCGAAACGCAATCTCGTCGTCGAACCTGTTGTGGTCGAAGTCACCGAAGATGTGAGCGGGCTGCGGCCGGTGACATTGCGCGAGGCAATTCGAGCGCTCGGTCCGACGATCGATTTCTTGCCGCGCCCGCGTGCCTTTGCACGAGACGCGGGCGCGCCGCATGAAGATACGGCCAAGCAAACAACAAACGCGGCTTTGCGGATTTCGCAATGGGCAGACACGGAAGAGCTTGATTCTAGAGAGCAAGAACTTATCGGTGCTGCCGACTTTTCAGGTGCAGTCGCACGATGATCCAACACAAAGTAGAGCAAAAGCGTTTCGATTTGAAACGCTCATCGTATCAGGGGCGGTTTGCCCGAGCGGAGCGAAGCTCAGATGTATCGTTACGATGAATTCGACAAAAGCTTTGTCGACGCGCGCGTGGCGCAATTTCGCGACCAGGTGGCGCGCCGTCTCACCGGCGAATTGGACGAGGAACAGTTCCGGCCGCTTCGGCTGATGAATGGCGTCTATCTGCAATTGCATGCCTATATGCTGCGCATCGCCATCCCCTATGGCACCTTGTCGTCGCGGCAATTGCGCAAGCTCGCGTTCATCGCGCGGCGCTACGATAAGGGCTACGGCCATTTCACGACGCGCCAAAACATTCAGTTCAATTGGCCGGCGCTCAAAGATTGCCCCGATATTCTAAATGAGCTTGCCGAGGTCGAGATGCACGCGATCCAAACCTCCGGCAATTGCATCCGCAATGTTACGTCCGATCAATTTGCCGGCGCCTGCGCCGACGAAATCGAGGACCCGCGCCCTTATGCCGAAATTCTGCGGCAATGGTCTTCGCTGCATCCCGAATACTCGTTCCTTCCGCGAAAGTTCAAGATCGCGGTCAATGGCGCCAGCAAGGATCGCGCCGCGATAAGGGTGCACGACATCGGCTATCAGATTGTCAAGAATGCAGCGGGCGAGGTGGGCTTTGCCGTCTATGTCGGCGGCGGCTTGGGCCGCACCCCTTTGGTCGCGCATAAGATCCGCGACTTCTTGCCGAAGGCCGATCTCCTCGCCTACACCAATGCAATTCTCCGGATCTATAATCTCGAAGGCCGGCGGGACAATAAATTCAAGGCGCGCATAAAAATCCTGCTCCACGAGAAAGGCGCCGACGTCATACGCGCCGAGGTCGAGGCCGAGTTCGCCAATCATCGCGACGACGCGCTCGCCCTCCCGCAAGAAGAAATCGACCGCATCCGCACCTATTTCGCTCCGCCGGCATTGCCCGCGCGCGCTTCAACTTCGATTGCGTTCGAAAAGCGAAATGCCATTGATTCCGCATTCGCCCGTTTCGCCGCACAAAACATGGTGGCGCACAAGACGGCGGGGTATGGGATCGTCACGGTCTCCTTAAAACCCATCGGCGGCATTCCAGGCGACGCCAGCGCCGAGTCCATGGAAGCGATCGCCGATCTCGCCGAAACATTTTCGCAAGACGAGGTCCGCGTCGCGCATGAACAAAACCTCGTCTTGCCGCACGTCGCGCTCGATGATTTGCCCGAAGTGTTCGACCGGCTTGCCGGACAAGGCCTCGCCACCGCGAATACCGGCCTCGTGACCGACATTATTTCCTGCCCGGGGCTTGATTATTGCGGCCTGGCGACCGCCCGCTCGATCCCCGTCGCGCAGCGGATATCCGAACGGTTTGGCAATGGCGCGCGGGCGCGCGAAATCGGCGAGCTCAAGATCAATATTTCGGGCTGCATCAATGCTTGCGGGCATCACCATGTTGGCCATATCGGCATTCTCGGCCTCGAGAAGGCCGGCTCCGAGGCCTATCAGATCACGCTTGGCGGTTCCGCCGACGAGACTTGCAACGTCGGCGCGATCACCGGGCGGAGCTTTTCTTCCGACGAGATCGTCGACGCGATTGAGATGGTCGTCGATACCTATATAAAATTCCGCGCCGGCGCGGGGGAAGATTTTCTCGCGGCCTACCGGCGGATCGGAATGGAGCCGTTCAAGGAGGCTCTTTATGGCCGCGAATGAGGCTGTCCTCTCAGCCGATACGAAAAGCGCCGCGCGGCTTCTCGCCAAATTCGCGAGCCTGGACACGCAATTATTGGTGCGTCTCGTGATCGAGGATCTGTTCCCTGGCCGGATCGCACTTGTCTCGAGTTTTGGCGCGGATTCCGCCTTGCTGCTCCATATGGTGGCACAAATCGACAAGGCGACGCCGGTATTGTTCATCGACACAAGGGTTTTGTTCGCGGAGACCCTCGCCTATCGCGACGAACTCGTGACCCATCTTGGCCTTTCAAATGTGATCGCTATCAGGCCAAAGCCAGCGGTGCTAGCGGCGGAAGATCCGGAGAGCGTCCTTTGGGCAAGCAATCCCGGCCGCTGTTGCGAAATCCGCAAGGTCTTGCCGCTTGCGGAAGCGCTCGAAGGCTATGATGCGTGGATCAGCGGCCGCAAACGGTTTCAGGCGCACACCCGCAACGGCCTCGCCTTGTTCGAATCGGAAGGCGGCCGCATAAAAGTCAATCCGCTCGCACACTGGCAGGCGGCCGAGATTCGAGACTATCTCAAGGCCTTTGATTTGCCGCGCCATCCGCTCGTGGCCAAGAACTATTTTTCGATTGGGTGCATCCCTTGCACCTCGCCGGTAAGGCCTGGCGAGGACCCGCGCGCGGGGCGCTGGCGTGGGAGCGGCAAGGTCGAGTGCGGGCTACATACGTTGCCGCTCTATGCCGGTTTGGACATTTGAAAATGCCGGTATTCAAAGGCGATGGATTCGTTTCGGATGACTGGCGCAATTTGGCGCAGGGAGATGATCTGCCGCCCGGCGGCAAGGTCATCCTGACGCTGGCGCAATGGCAGGCGCGCCGCTTGGACGTGCGAAGCGATATCCTGCTTGGCCTGCTTATTGAACCGGGGCAGGATATAGGAACAATCGCGCCGGACCTTGCCCGCTTTCCGCTTGTCGCGGTCGCCTTTCCAAAATTCACCGATGGGCGTGGCTACTCGATCGCGCGCCAGCTTCGCGGCCATTTTGGTTTTGCCGGGGAATTGCGCGCGACCGGCGAGGTTCTGTTCGACCAGCTGCAATTGCTTGCGCGCTGCGGCTTCGACAGTTTCGACATAAACGATCGCGTCACAATAAGGCTGCTTGAAAAAGGCCGGAGGCCTAGCCTCGGGATTTTCTATCAGCCGGGACTCGGGCCCGAAACTCCGGAGCGGACACGGCCCTGGGCGCGGCGCGCCGCATCCTGAAGCCCAGCGCACGATTCCAATGTGGAGGCGCGCACAATCTTCGCCGCGAAACCGGTTCGCGCCGCCGGATTACTATGCTCCATGCTAACCCTCCGCGCAGGTTGCCCTTCGCGCTCGGAAACGTCCATGGCCAAGTTTCGTCATGCCTGCCATGGCGCAAACAACCGCAAAGGACGCGCCGCTGCATTCCGAGCTCAACCCCAAGTAAGCCTGCTTCATCATTGTCAAGATGGGTGAACGCGACGTGCAAGTGGACGCGCCGATGGGGAATACCTCGAACGCCGCGGACGATGGATTTGCGTTCCTGTTCACGCAATCCCCGTATTCCTCGGTGCGTAAGGAACTGGTCGATTTCATCGGTTCAATGAACGAGGATGAGCAGCGCGAACTGATCGCTCTCTATCCAATCGGCGGCGTGGATTTCCCGTTTGAAGAATGGCCCGCCGCTCTCGCCGATCCGGGTGCGCACACGGGGCCGGGGACGGCGGCCTTTCTCCTCGGCATGCCCAATCCCGCCGGACAATAGGAGGAGGGATTGTCGATCTTCGGATTTTCCTGCGAGGATGTCGAGGAAGGCCGCCTCTGACCGGAAGGAGCGTACCTCGAACGCGTTACTCGATAACTGGCTCGAGAATATGCTGAAGACCTGCCAAGATTGGCTGGTCCGAACCGTTCATGACCCGCCGGAGGGCCTGTTTTTCTTGCTCCCCGCCGATCTTTTCGAATTCACGAACCGCGCGAGCCGCGAAGGCGCCGATAGACAGCCCATTTGCGCCGGCGGTGGCCCCGACTTTGCCCGCGAAAGCCGACCCCATCGATGCGACGGCGGCGTGGGCGACCTTTTCGTGCGAACAGGTATGAATTATTTCAGCGATCAAACACATTACACCCTCGCTTAGCAGGCCGAACGGCGTTGGAAACGGTCGAAAAGCGGCACTCCGAACAATCACGCCATAGCCATGCCGCCATCCGGATGAGCACCTGGCGCGGTCTTGGCGCGGTCTTTATGTGAAAACGCCAATCTCAAGCGCGACGTCACGACACCGGCTAATCTAGATTGTTATTCTAACGCTATGATGACGTCAACATAAATATCTCATGTTGCTTTGCGATATTTCGCATAATTTAAGTTTTGCAGTTGCTCAATTTCTTGCGAGGTTTTATTCAAAGCCATCTTAAACAGCCTAAACAGTGCAAGCCTCGACATGCTCCGGCATGACGATGATGTCGAAGCAGAGAGCAAAACCAAATATCAAGTATTTCGTGCTGTGAAAATCCAAGGAAACAATTTCGACTCTAAAAAGAGCCTTGTGATTTCCAATTGGTTTCCGCGGCTTAAGTAAAGCCAAGCGACGGCTACCTTCTTACTCCACGGGCGTAACGAGGGAACCGATAGACTGCGAAATCCCGCAAAAATATCGCTCGCCGCCTGCCCGCCCGACAATCGCCGGCGCGCCTATGCCCACCAGATAACAAACAGCCCGGGAAAAAGTTCCACGCCGGGTTTGAGAATTATGTAACGATTTACGAAAATTGTCAACAACACAGGGCATTCCCTTGGATTCCGGTCGCAACCTCCAAGCCGAGCTTGGCGGCATCTTAAGGACCACGTCTTTGAAAAATCGATAAACTACCTTAAGAACATAGGTTAAACTATTAATATTAATTAGTTTTGTGCCTATGGTAAGGTTCAATGCAATGGGAGGCGCGCGGACTGGGGGCGCGCTCGCGGGCCATGGCAGAGGAGGGCTGTCTCGCTTAACGCGGCGAAACCGCGGCCGAGGGCCAGTTCGCAGCGGCGCTAGATGGCGCGGCTGATGGTGGCGCGAGCGGAATGGCTAGAATTCTTGCATCGACCGGCTTTTCGCCGAGCACGGCCTGGACATTGGCGTCCCGCGGCCTCGGTTCGGCAATCTGCGCCGCAATGGTTCGCACGGCCAGCGGTGCGTCGGCATAAGTGCCGTGCCCGATCAGGCCAGTCGACTCGCTCGAAAGATCGTAGGCCCTGACGCCAAGTTCCTCGAGCGCGGCGCGATCGCTGGGATTATTGGGGTCGAGCGCGCCGAGACGCTGCCGATCGCCGGCGAGCGTGCGCGAAAGCGAAAGCGCGCGATCGTTGGAGGCGACGAGCACGAACACATGCGACGCATCGAGCCGCGCCAATTGCTGACGGAAGACGTTCAAGTCGATGTCGGGCGCGGCGAGCATGACATCGCCGAGCTTGCCGTTGAGATCCGGGCTGCCGGAAATGGCATTTTCCCGCAACGCTTCCATCGCGAGCCAGGCGCCCATCGAATGCGCGAGAATATGCACGCGGCCAATATCCGGCAGCTCGGAAAGCCGGCGGAGGAGCTTGCTCAAGGCATCGCGGGCAATGGTCGCGCTTTCCTTGGCGGCGCCATAGTCGAGGAGGCTGCCGGCGGCGGGCCATGTATAGAGTGCCGCGACCCCGCCGAAGCGCCCATCGTCCACGATTTGCGCGAGCCGGAAACGGGCCTCGTCGTAGCTCGTGTTAAAACCATGGACATAGAGCAGAACATCGCGGTTCGATCCAATGCGTCCGGAAATATGGCTGGCGAGCTCCGTGAAAAAAGCGGTCTCGTCGAGGCGGCGCCGGCTCCTCGCGACAAAGTGTTTTTGCGGATCTTCCGAACCGAAGGCGGGCCGCTCCACCCGGCCCGGCTCATGGCCGGGCGGCACGCCGATCAATTGCAAGGAGAACCGCGCCCCGTTCTCGACGGCGGCTTCGCTCGACGCGCCCCCTTCGCCCTTGCGGGTCGAGACGACGAAGATCGAGACGGAACGAGGCTCCGCGGCAGGCTCGCCCGCCCCAGATAGGCCGATCGACGCGCAGCCCGGGACAAGAATCATGGCGCAGCCCGCGGCCATGAAGCAGAGGCGCCTGGCGATATTTGGCCGCCGCGCGGGCAGCCACCTGGAGATGCGTGGCATGCCATCTCGTCCTAGGGCGCTTTGGTTCAAGTGTTGGTCCCGGAAAATCGATGTTCCGATGAAGGTCGAATTCTGATTACCGAGGCGGGCATCTCGCATCTGGCTCTGGGCGCCAAATGTGCCGGTAATACGGCCGGGCAGGCGTCGAGCGATACAGCATAATCAAAAGAGCCTAAACGCGCTGGCTGAGCAACACGGATCAACCCGAAAACTGTCGCCAAGTGGAAGCAACGCAGCTTTGCCAACGATGCTCCGATGGGGCCGAGGGGCGCGCGCTCGACGGTTTTGACGCAGGAAGAAGCCAACATTGTCGCTTTCCGTAAATACACGCTGCTGCCGCTGGCGCATTGCCTGTGTGCCTTGCAGCCAAGCATTCCGCTTTTGACGCGCGAAGTCTTTGACGGGCCGACTCGATGCCCTGGCCGACGCGGTCAACAAAGTGAAACCGCCGCTGGCCGATTTCTCCAACTTGTTGACCGACGAGCGGAAGGCGCGCTTCAACGCGATCGGCCGCGCCTCGCCCGCGGCTACGCAGCAAGAGGAAATGAAATCCGGTGGCTGGCGGCCATGGGGACGATTATCGCGGCCGCGTTCTTTCGCGATGCGGGTGCCTATTACTGGGCCAATGCGATCATCCGATGCCGTGCTCGCGATCGAAGCAGTTATCGAGCCATGGAAGCGTGAGATTAACAAGAACACGAAAAAGCTAATCATCATAACAATGCGCTTGGGGCGAAATGAGCCGTCGCGGCAAAGAATGCTGATCGCGTCGCAGGTGCTCCCGTCGAAGTGCTTCTAATAAGCTCAAGTACATTGCGGGCCCTCGTTTTTCGTGATCGCTTATAACGAAAAAACGTAATTCTCCGCCGAAAGGTCCGCAGTAGGGTCATTTCTAGAAATTCAGACTGAGCCACAACAACCCATTTCAGGGTTCGCTTGTCGCAACTCCGCATCCGTGCTACCCGCAGCCGCGGGAGATTCTTTCACGATGGCTGACGGACAAGGCAACGGCAACGGCGCTCAGGCCGACATCGCGCCTTCGATCAACGCGATGGTGCAATACACCAAGGATTTATCATTCGAGAACCCCAACGCGCCGCGCTCTCTCGGGCCGCAAGAGAAAGCGCCGAACATTGCGATCCAGGTCAATGTCAATGCGCGGCAAGTAGCGGAAGCCGACTTCGAGGTGAATATCCTGCTCGAAGGGTCGGCGGGCGAGGGCGCTGGTCTTCTCTTCAAGTTCGAGCTCGATTATGCGGGTCTATTCCGGCTGCGCAATGTCGCCCCAAACGAGATGCATCCGGTGGTCATGATCGAATGCCCGCGCCTTTTGTTTCCTTTTGCGCGTCAAATTATCGCCGACGCCGTGCGCGGGGGCGGCTTCCCGCCGCTTTACATCGATCCGATCGATTTCGCCGCGCTTTATCGCAAGCGTCTTAGCGAGGCCGCCGCCAAGGTGCCGTCTCCGGCAAGTTGAGCTTTTCCGCGATGCATGAAACCGGACTCTTGGTCTCGTCCGCCCCGAAGCGAAGCAGGCCAGATCCGTGTGCCTTGAGCCAGGCTTCCGCGCGCGCCGTATCCGCCGAAAGGCGCCCGACCGCGGCCCAGAACGCGGCGGAATGGTTCATATGCAAGAGATGGGCGGCTTCGTGCGCCGCGAGATAATCGAGGACGAAACGAGGCGCCAAGATCAGGCGCCAGGAAAAGCTGAGCGCGCCCGACGCGGAACAAGACCCCCACCGGCTCGTCGTATCCCGCAGGGTGATCTTGCGCGGGCCTACCCCAAGGTTCTTGGCGTGGCTCGAGACGGCGGCCGCGATGTCCCGCCTGGCTTCCTTGACGAGGAAGTCGCGCACCCGGCGGGGCGCGAACGGCGCCTCGGCGCTCACGCAAAGCAAGGGCATGCTCCCGCAACTTGGCGCGCCATCTTCGATCCAGACTCTCTCCCGCTTCGCCGGGCAATGGGTAATCCGATGCAACGTTCCGCGCAAAGGAACCAACGCTCCCGGCTCGAAGGGAATCATTTCCGGCAACCGGCGCAGTTTTGCGCCGATCCAGGCGGCGTGCCGGCCAGCGAAGGACTTTGCCTCGCCAAGACTTCCCCGCGCGGGCATGGTCAAAACGACGTCCTGTGTCGCCGCGCGGACCCGCAAGGTAAAGCGGCGCGCGGCGGCCGTTCGCCGCAAATTGATGCGATAGGTTTCGCCGGCGTCCGACACATCGAGATAGGCGATACCGGAAACGCGGGGCGCGTTGTTGCGCGGGAGGCGTGGCATGGCCTCAGAATAGCGGGAGGCCGGATGAGTCGCTAGAGCTCTTTCCGATCAAATGGACTCAATTAACCCGAATTCCGCGAGGGGATTTTGAGGAGCGCGGCGCGCCAGTCGGAAGGTGGATTTTTAGACCGTTTCGAGTCGCATGGCGGGCGCCGACGCCTTTGCGCGGTTCCCCGCGTTGCCTGCGGGACTCCCCCTTCCTTTCATTTGTTCGAAACCAGCGCGAGGGGCAGAAAGATCAGACTCATCCACCGTCATCGCGGACCGGCCGCCGGCGTGAATTTCTTTACGTCGATTTCGCCTTCCCGTTGCCGCATGGTGTAGCCGTCATGCCATGCCTGCATGCGCAGCAGGGTATCCATGCTGACGCCGAAGGCCTTTTCGACCCGCAAAGCCATTTCCGGCGACAGGGCCGCTTTTTCGTTCACAAGGTCGGACAAGGTGGCGCGCCGCACGCCCAGCACTTCAGCGGCGCGGGCCACGGAGAGCCCGAGTTCGTTCAAGATTTCCTCGCGGATGAATTCGCCGGGATGCGATGGCTTCATGCCGATTTTAACAGGCGCGTCGTCCATCAATGATAGTCCTCTAGGTTCAGGTTGCATATTTCTCCGCTGTCGAGAGTGAAGGTGATCCGCCAGTTACCGGATGCCGATACGCTCCATGTTCCGGCACGGTCGCCGGCAAGCTGGTGGATGCGCCAGCCGGGTGGACCCTTTACGCCGTCCATGTCCGACGCGATAATCAAGGCAGTCAGGATGCGGCGCACCCTGTTCACGAGATCGCCCCGGATTTCGCGGTCGTCGTCGTCTTCGATGAAGCGCTTTAACCCTCGATGGCGAATGCTCCGTATTCTCATGCCTTCCAAGTGTACGGTAAAACCGTACATATTGCAAGCTTTTTCGTGCTGAATTTGGGCGAAGCCGCGCGAAACTAATGGGCCTGGACGCCCTCGTTTCGCGCGAGCGGACTTAACTGCGATGTCTGTCATAGTGATTTATCCTTTAGGTTTTTGTGACACAGCGCCACAAATGCGTTTCGTCGAATTATTTTGTCCAGCTTTAGACTATATTACAACTATACATTACTGTCGATAACGTTATAGTT
>JBOHJV010000006.1:0-31182 GCA_050728695.1 Methylocella sp.
GTCGAGCACTACGCTCCCACGCTGAAAAAGCTGCGTGTTGCTTGGTATGGTGGGGAGCCACTTTTGGCACCAGCCATCATCGAATCGTTGTCCGATCGTCTCATCGAAACCTGTCGGAAACACACGATCAGGTATAGCGCAATGATTGTCACGAATGGATACAAATTAAACGCTACGGTCGCCAAGTCACTGCATAGCCGGAGGGTTGGATTTGCGCAGGTCACTTTGGACGGAGCCGCCGAATACCACGATTGCCGGCGAGCCACGCTCGGCGGCCGGGGCACCTTCGACCGAATTATTGAGAATTTGCATGAAGTTCTCGAAAACTCGGGTCTGCGGATAGAAGTTCGCATGAACATCGATGTGAGAAACGCTGCTAACATCGCTGGATTGTTGGCCTTACTGGCAGTACACGGTTTTGCGAAGCGAAAAAATTTCAATGTCTTCTTTGAACCCGTTCAGGCAATAACAAAGGGGTGTCACTCGGTTTCAGAATCATGCATGACCAAGTCGGACTATGCCAAGCTTGAGACATCGCTCCATAGGCGCGCATACGACTTAGGGCTTGCCGCGTTGCCGTATCCGCGCCCGTTTCGAGGGCTTTGTGTTGCCATAAGGCCGAGGGGATTTGTAATAGCTCCAAACGGCGACGTCCATAAATGTACGTCTACGATCTCCATGCCGCACCTTCGAGTGGGCAGCGTGTTCGACGGAGAGTCGCTGGAAGCCGACGTGAGAGTGCAAGAGTGGATGCATTGGACGCCGTTTGAAAACGTCGCGTGCAGGGGATGCAAGCTATTGCCCAGCTGCACCGGCTCTTGCGCACACAAGTTTGTAAACGCAGACCAAACACGTGGGGAAGCGGCGTCGCTACCTTGCCCACCCTGGAAGTACCAAATCAAGGAGCGACTTATAATGATTGCCGTGAAAAAAGGAATGATCCGCCAGGATGACTTTAACCCCGAGGATGTGGCCACCGATCCCGCGGAGATCTGCCCTGATCTCGACCCAGTGTTCGGGTAGACAATACGGCTCATCGTTAAGCCAACCTGGGTCTTGTCCGCTGCGCTATCTGGCACAAAGCGGGGCCGAGTGTTCGCCTACGATGGCGGAGATCATAAACATCCTACCCGAATGACCAGATGTCGGTTGGGGCGGGTGCACGGCTCCGATCATATTCCCGCTCGGGTGCTACTCGTAAAAGAAAAGCGTCGGCCACTCAGCCAAATCCTCCCAACATCATATGGATCGGAGCGAGCAGCCGCCTTAACCGCAAAACGCTCCGCACCCGCGGGCACCCGAGCGATCAACATGAATTGATCGTGCCGCGGGGACGCCTGAAGCCCAAGTGTTGCCGGGCGGACCATTTCGTGTTTATTGCGGCGCAACGATCAAATATTGTCGGATCGATGAAACTGGAGGAAGTGCCTATGAAGGTTTCGATTGCTGCCATTACTTTGGCGGTGGCCCTCGCGATCGGCCTTGCCTCGCCGGGATCGGCGCATCAGGAGACCGCCGGCAAGTTAAAGATCGGGCATCCCTGGATTCGGGAGGCCGCGGCGGGCGCTCCCAGCACTTATGCCTGCATCATCGAGATCGAAAACGACGGCGACGAGCCGGAGACTCTCCTCGGCGCGACCGTGGACGGAGCCGGTACCGGCGTCCTTTATCAAATTATCGAAAAAGATGGCCATTTCAGTTCGAAGTCAGTTGAGCATGGTCTGCTCATTAAGCCGCATGGCAGCATCGAACTGCCCGCGGATAAGTATCAGTTCAAGTTCGGCAAGATCACCAAAGCCTTGGTCGCGGACTCGATGGTCGAGGGCACGCTTGTGTTCGAGAAATTGCACGCCGTGCCGATCCACTTCATGGTCGAACAGGATGACACGGCGCCCAAGGAAGACGCCGCTCCGGCGCAAAATTGAAGATCGCGCCTGGGGGTATCGCGGGCTAGGCAAGGACCACGCATGAACAAGATCTACCCCGATGCCCACGCTGCCCTGGCCGGCATTCTCAAGGATGGCATGACCGTCATGGCCGGGGGATTTGGGCTTTGCGGCATCCCAAATATCCTGATCGAGGCCATTCGCGATCTTCACGTCAAGGATTTGACCGTGGTCTCAAACAACGCGGGCGTCGATGGCGCAGGGCTCGGGCTCCTGCTCGAGACTAGGCAAATCAAAAAGATGATCTCGTCTTATGTCGGCGAGAACAAGCTTTTCGAGGCGCAATATCTTTCCGGCGAGCTCGAACTCGAATTCAATCCGCAAGGCACGCTCGCCGAGCGGATCCGGGCGGGCGGCGCGGGCATCCCGGCGTTTTTCACAAAAACTGGCGTTGGAACCATCATTGCCGATGGGAAGGAGCTGCGCGACTTTGACGGCGCGACCTACGTCATGGAGAGCGGACTCGTCGCCGATGTCTCGATCGTTCACGCCTATAAGGGCGACACGGAAGGCAACCTCGTCTATCGTAAGACGGCGCGCAATTTTAATCCGATGATGGCCGCCGCCGGCAAGGTGACGGTCGCCGAGGTCGAGCTTCTTGTCGCTGCGGGAGAAATCGATCCCGAAGCGATCCATACGCCGGGCATTTTCGTCCAGCGCATCGTGCATGCGCCGAACGCCGCCAAGCGCATCGAACAGCGCACTACGCGCCCTCGCGCCGCCGCTTGAGGAGACCCTCGCAATGGCCTGGACCAGGGATCAGATGGCGGCGCGCGCGGCCAAGGAATTGCACGATGGATTCTATGTCAATCTCGGGATCGGCATTCCAACGCTCGTGTCGAATTTCATCGCGCCTGGCATGAATGTGCAGTTGCAGAGCGAGAACGGCATGCTCGGCATGGGACCGTTTCCCTTCGAGGGCGAGGAAGACGCCGATCTCATCAATGCCGGCAAGCAGACGATCACTGAACTCCCGACGACAAGCTATTTCTCTTCCTCCGACAGTTTTGGCATGATTCGCGGCGGGCATATCGATCTTGCGATCCTCGGCGCCATGGAAGTCTCTGAGCGCGGCGATCTCGCCAATTGGATGATCCCCGGCAAGATGGTGAAAGGCATGGGCGGGGCGATGGACCTCGTCGCCGGCGTCAAACGCGTCGTGGTGGTCATGGAACACACCGCGAAGGGACAACCAAAACTCCTGCGCAAATGCACTTTGCCGCTGACCGGCACGGCGGTCATCGACCTCGTGATCACGGATCTTGCGGTTTTTTCGATCGACAAGGCGGGAGGCACGGGCATGACCCTCATTGAGCTCGCCGTTGGCGTTACGCTCGACGAGATCAAGGCCAAGACCGAGGCGGCGTTCAAAGTGGCGCCGGACCTCAAAACGAAGGCTGCTTGAGCGTGCTTAGCCCAGACTCATGGAATGTTTCTGCTACTATCTTTTGCGCCTGAAAAGCCCTTTTAAATCAGGGGTATTTTTTATGGGCAAAAGTGTTGAATTTCGCACCGCCTTCTATATTGCAGTGACGACTGACCAGGACCAGAACGCGCCGTAACGACAAGCGCCCGCCACGTGCTAGTCTGACCGCCCCTCTCCCCAGTCACACCACACAAGCGCACTTGCCGAGATGTATCCAAAGAAGTTCACCTTCGATCCCACTGTCATCGCCAGGGCGCGGCTGGTCACACTCCGCGCTCCCAATCTCAACGTCCTCCTCCCGGAAAACCAGGCGGAAATGCCGGGCATCGCCCATTTCTTGGAGGACGGCTTCAAGGCTAGGGACAAGGAGGGCAAGCTTCTGCTCCCTGACCTCCGGGCGTTGAGCAACTCAACGGTCGGAGTTTTCAGCGACTATGCCGGGGAAAGCACAGGCCAATATCTGGCTTATTCCTTCTTGGTCTGCGCGTTCGGATCGCTAGGACCATTCAAGGAGCAAATGGCGGCACTGAGGAAAAGGGCGGGCATCGGACACAAAGAAATCGCTTTCAAAGATTTAAGAAGGCAGCTCCGACGGATGCTACCGCAATACCTTGGTCTAACCGATAACTATATATCCGGACTTGTTTTCACGTTGGTGGTGGATAAAGGCATTTCTTCGCTCTTCGGCCCCGGGGGGCCGGAGACACAGCAAGTAGCAACGGCCGCACTAGAGAAATGTGGCTACGGCAGCGTGAAGCCGAAAGTCGCCGAGAAGCTTTTCCGAGTGGTGCACATCACCGCGTTCTTGCTCGCCTTACTCGGTCATCAGGGACAGAAAGTCTTCTGGATGACGGATAATGACGCAATTGCCGAATCGCCCGACAAGCACCAACGACTGCTCGCCGTTTTGAATAACGTCCTCCCACTCTACACGACCAAGCCATTTAGTTTTCTGGGCGGCGCACGCCCTTTCCAACCGAGGGCGTTTGAATATCTCGATCTCCTCAGCGTCGCAGATATTACTGCTGGTGCAATCGCGCAGTGCCTTAGCAGCATCGATACTCTCGGCCATGACAAGGCTCAGATCAAGGATGGTGGCAACGATATTCTGCGCTGGCTCTGCCATGACAGCATAACGCTAAAGAAATTTAGCATGGTCGTGAGGCGCGACGCTGGAGGCAACATCGGTTCCGGGCCGGTCAATTTTGAGGCTCGCACACCAATTGCAAACGAAGTCTTCGTTCCGATGCAGTTGGTGCGGTAATTCCTGACTTAGCACCGAACGAAGGAGCCCCCCTTAGCAGGGCTTTCGCGTTGTTGAGAATTCTTGATTTTTGCGCAGGGCGGGGCGGATTGCCTGCCTGAATCGCAACCTCATACCGCCCGGGCGAACACCAAGACATCGACGCGCTTGGCGCCGCCGCGCAACAGCGCGCGCGAGGCAGCGTTGGCGGTCGCCCCAGAGGTCATGACATCGTCGATAAGGACAATCGCGCGGCCTTCGACCTTTGCTCCCATCCCTTCGGTCACTTGAAATGCGCCTTGCATATTGAGCGCCCGCTGCGAACGCGAAAGCCCGACCTGGGACGGCGTCGGCTTGACCCGCGCGAGGGCGAAAGGATCGACCGGGACGCCGCAGTTAGCGGAGATTGCTTGCGCCAGGGAATTGGCCTGATTGAATCGGCGGGCGGCAAGCCTGCGGCGATGCAAGGGGACCGGCACGAGGAGATCGGCCTCGACGAGCAGTTCGTTGCCGGCGCGGGCCATCCAAGCCCCGAGCGGTTTCGCTAATTCCATCCGGTCGCTATATTTCAGCCGATGCACCAAGTTTCGCACCGGCCCATCCTCGAAATGGGCAACCGCCCGGGCGCGGGCGAACACAGGCGGATTAGCGACCGCCTCGGGCGATAGAAGCCCTTCGCTCCCGAGATCCATGGCGAAGGGCGTGCCCAGACGCTCGCAAAAGGGACGCTCGATAAAACGAACCTGCGCCCAACAGGCGGCGCAGAGCGAGCCCCTAGCACCGGCGGCAGAGGCAGTGGACCCGCGGCAATTGAGGCAAGCGGGAGGGAACACAATGTCCGCCGCCGCGCGGGAAAGTCCGCGCAAAAGCGGCAATGCCCGCTCCACGGCGGCATTTCGCAGCAAGTTGGAAAGAGCCCGCAAAGCAGGCTGCGCGGCGACCATCGCCGCCCCCTTTTCACGGTGGTCCAAAAGCCAGGACTTCGCGTGTAAAAATTTCTCTGACTTCTGAAAAAGGTTCATGCTTATCATTATAAATGACAGCGCGGTGTTGGAAAAGCTGCCAGGGCATCGCCAGCGCCTCGCCTGGTCTGTCAGCTGGAAGTGGCCCCAGTTCCCATCCATCGGGAAGCGGGTTCCATTGGTTTTCGACCGAGAAATTCTTTCTGGTGGGCTTCAGACCCAGCACCGCTCGGCCAAAAGGTATATCGGTTGTTGTCAGCAGATGGTTGATTTCCGTCCCGACCCGGCTTGGCACGTACCAATTGTCAGCTTCGGCTAGGATGTGGCCGCCGCACGTAAGCTCGACATGCCGATAGGTGACCTCTTCTTCTGGGCCGACTTGAAGTCTTTGCCGCTGCTCGGGCGAGGCAGGCTTCTCCGTACCGGCGATCCGCCTTGCGTGGACCACGGGTTCGCTCGCCATTTTGTGATCGGCGCACCACTTGTCGAGAATCTCGGTCACGGTGCAGGAGGCGCCAAGGACGCGGGCGTTGAGGGTTTCGATCAAAGCGAGCGCCTCGACCCGCGCGAGAAAAGTATCCGGCCACGGCGCGCCGGCTCGCGGGAGAGCTGGGTCGGCGGAAATCGCGGAGGCGCAAAGGTTCAACGTCACGATTGTTCCGATCCAGCGACTGCGCATGCCGGCGTTTCCATAAGGCAATTTGCGGGGCGGTCGTAAACGAACCCAAAAATCATCATGGCACTGCCTCCTTGATCCAGCCTACCGGGCGCATGGACTAAAAACGCGCCGGTCTTGCGCGCTGCCCGTTAAGGACTTACCAGTTTAATTGGCGCTCCGCAGGGATATAGGCAAGGGTTGCGTCTTCCTTCTTTCGCCGCGCTCGTGACCTACGCGCGGCCTTTCATGGCAAGCGATCAACGATGTTCCAAAGGCTTTATCGTTGGACCCTGAGCTTGGCCCAGAGCCAGCACGCGCCCTGGGCGCTCGGCGTGATCGCCTTCGCGGAGAGTTCGTTTTTCCCGGTGCCGCCGGATACGATTTTGATTCCGATGTCGCTCGCCAAGCCAAAGCGCGCGTGGGTCTATGCGTTGATTTGCACGGGGGGATCGGTCGCGGGCGCTCTGCTCGGCTACGCGATCGGCGCGTTTTTGTACGAAACAGTCGGGAAATGGCTGATCGGTCTTTATGGCTACGGCGCGCGTGTCGATGAAATGCGCGCGCTTTATGCGCAATGGGGCTGGGCGGTGATTTTGTTTAAGGGCTTGACGCCAATCCCGTTCAAGATCGTGACGATCACGAGCGGGCTTCTCGCCTATAGCCTGCCGCTGTTCATTCTCTTGTCGTTCCTCACACGCGGCGCGCGCTTTTTCCTTATCGCGGTGCTCCTCAAGCGCTATGGCGAGCCGGTCAACGCCCTTCTCGACAAATATTTTGGCTGGTTTTTGGCGATCCTCGCGGTTGCCGTCGTGGCGGGCTTTTGGATCGCCGCGCGCGTGATTTGACCGCCGCGATGCGCATCAAGGGTCCGATTGGCATTGCTCTTGCGATACTTTCAGTCGCGGTCGCGTCGATCGCGGGAGCGTTCGTCTTCGAGGCGCTCGGCTATCCGCCATGCGAGTTCTGTCTCAAGGAGCGCATTCCCTATTATGCCGCCATTCCGCTTGCGGGCCTCGCGCTTGTATTTGCCGCGCGAGGTTCAAGCAGTCTGTTGCGCGCGGCCTTTGCTGTTCTTGCCGTGGTTTTTGTGGCAAGCGCGATTCTTGGTACCTATCACGCGGGCGTCGAATGGGGATTATGGCCGGGGCCTCAGGAGTGCTCCGGGCCGCTCAAACATGCGCCCTCGGCCGAGGATTTCTGGCGCCAATTGCAAAGCGTCAAGGTCGCGCGCTGCGATATCGCGGCCTTGCGCATTCTCGGCGTGTCGCTGGCGGGCTGGAACGCGCTCATTTCGGTTTTGTTGGCGTGGCTTGCAACCCTTGGAATGGTAAAGAAAATTTAGTTTCATTTTATAGTTCTGCTTCGTCGGATCTTTGCCAATTCATGCATGCGGTCTGCGGGTTCCTCTCATTTGGAAAGGTTAAAATGAGGCGGATGGTCAATCTGCCCGCCGAAATCTCCCCCACGCTTGGCACGTTGTTTTCATAGCCAGCTTGAATCAGCCTGGATTCTGGTGGAACATCCAACCCGCGCTAACCCTCATGTGCCTCGAACCGGGGCCGGCAATTGCGGGCGCGGCCTTTCCAATTGCTACCCAGCGCTTGACAAAAGCTTGCTCCGTGCTCTTTTCGCAGGCGGCGGGTGGATGTCCAAGTGAGCTTTGCCCATGATGGTCTCGACGACAAATGATGTAACCGGTTTCAAGGTCGTCCGGCATCTTGGGATCGTGCGCGGCATCACCGTTCGCTCGCGCAGCGTTGTCGGCAATTTCGTCGGCGGCCTTCAGTCCATATTCGGCGGCCAGATCGGCGCCTACGTGGAGCTTGCGGAAGCCGCGCGGCAGGAAGCCTTCGATCACATGTGCGCGCATGCGACCCAAGCAGGCGCCAACGCGGTCGTTGGAATGCGCTACGACGCCAATGAGATCACGGATGGAATTACCGAAGTCCTCGCCTATGGCACCGCGGTGTGGGTCGAGCCATACGCTGGATGACCGGTTACCGCCGGAACCGGTTATCGAAATTTAAGAAACCCGGAAATGTTGTCCACCATCGTTTTTTGCGAGGATAGGCCTATCCTCCGCCCCGGCCGCGATTTGGCTGAAATTTCGGCGCGGACGCTGGCTTCGCTTGTGACCGCCAAGGTCGAAGGCCTTCTCGGCGACGTCAGGATCGCGGGACCGGTGCGGAGCGGCCTTGGCGTTGTCGCCAATCACGCGGGTTGCGCCCTAATCGAGGCCGAAAACGAGATGGACTGGCTCGGTCTCGCATTGCAAGCGGCGCGCGGCCCCGATGTTTTTCTGCTTTCCTGCGGGCGGGCTCCGGAGGCCGGCTTTATCGAAGAGGCGGCCGATTTCCTGGCGAAAAATACCGAGGAGAAATCGCGGGCGGCGCGTTTGCGCGCGGCGCCGGAAAGTTTTCTCGAACGGGTCTTCCCCCCCGCCGCGCCGCTCGCCGGCCTGATCGCGCCGCGCAGCCTTCTGTTGCGCGCGCCGCGCGGCGGCTTTCAAAAGCTCGCGGGCTTCGTTGCTCCCTCGACGGCTTTCCATACAAGCGCGCGCCGGATCGGTTGACTGGGAATCAGAGGCTCTTGAACCATCCTTTTCGCTGAGCGGCTCTGGATTTGCCACGTCGGTACGAACGATCAACGCCCTGCTCGCCCAATCCAAAGAGCCAACGCGCAAATCGGCGATGGCGCCACGATAGGGCCGGCGTTGCCGGTCCCAGGGATAGAAACGACACTATCCTTAACCGGCTTTGCCAAGGAATCGCGGACACCAGGGTGCCGTTGTTCAAAGGGGGCTCGGCAAAGGCGCGGACAACATCTCTATCGCGAAACATAATCTGGCGCGGCCAAAGGATCGCCGATTTGCAGCCAGACGTTTTGGTCGGTTTGCGACTGGCGTTTGACAAAACGGTAGCCTGTACGGTCCCAGGATTTTACCTCGTCATTCAAATTGTCGAGGACAAACTCGCCGGCATTGGTCTTGACGGTCAGGATCGCATGGCCCTCATTGTGTTCGTCCTTGACCACCGTCATCAGCAGGGCTTGCCGCGGAAAGCCCTCGCCCATGAGGATCTTGCGTTTGAAAAGCGCGTAGTCCTCGCAGTCGCCCTTTCCGTCGGCCGGGTAGTCCCATTGATCGATGACGCCCCAATGTTTGATGTCCGACACCGGTTCGACATGGGCGTTGACCCATTTGTCGACCCGTGCGATTTCCTGCATTGCCCGCGGCGTCAGATTGACGTCGGCCGGCGCGAGCGGGCCACCGTCGCACTCTCCCGCGTAACGGCGGCAGAAATCCGCCCAGCCATAAGGCACGCTCGTTGGGCCGCCCACTGGGACATAAAATGCTCGGGAGCTGCCAGGCGCCGCGCTAGCCGGTGCCGAGGCGCCTGATCCCAGAAGCGACGACGCCACCAGCGCTAAAGCGATCGCCGGTATTATCGTCCAATTCATTTTTCTCGCCTCCAGCGCCACATCAAAACGGGACTGTGCCAGGCTGGCTTTGCGGCGATTCTAAGTAAACTGATCGCAATTTATCGAAATAAGGCCAGATGACGAGAGAACATTTATTTAAGGATAAATCGCCTTCAACAGGTTCAATCGAATTGCATGCATAATCTGGAGCATGACTTCTAATTGAATTCAGGCGTTCAATTTGTTCCAACGAAATGCAATAAGTCACGTAAATGGAAAACCGTGAAACCGCACTGCCATTAGCCTTGCAGCAAAACCATCGGGGCAACAGGGTTGCGAACCGCGCGGCGGCGGTCGATATTCAGGTTGTGCGTTCAATCCGCATGCGGCAGTATGGCTGCTCTTGACGAGGATTTCCCATGAATTCCCTGGTGTGCACGGATCAACTTTCGAACGATGACCGCGAAGCTCTTGAGCGGGCCATGCGCGAGCTTGAACGCACGAGTCTGGCAATCCGGCTCAGTGCGATTGTTGGCCGCCAGGCGGGCGCCCTCGCATCGATTGTTCCAGCGAACATCGCGCAATTCGCGAGCAGGGCAGCCGAGACGGCAATCAGGAGCGGCCTCAACTTCGCGCTGCGAAGCCTTGCGGGAAAGCCGCTCAGGGACAGACGCCGCATGCACAAGAGCATCGCGGTTCTTGCCGGAGCCGCCGGCGGCGCGTTTGGCATTTCGAGCCTGCCGCTCGAATTACCCTTCTCGACCACGATCATGCTGCGCTCGATCGCCGACATTGCCCGCGCCGAGGGGCACGATCTCGCCGACCCGAAAACCGCGCTCGCCTGCCTCGAGGTGTTCGCCTTTAGCGGCGGGGACGGTTCTCCCCAAGACATAAGGTTTCCGGACAGCGATAATCCCAACTCGCATTTTGGCGACGGCGCTGCCTTGGAAACCGGCTATTTCGCGATTCGCGCCATTTTGGCGAAGTCGGTCACCGAAGCGGCAAGCTATCTCGCCGGCCGCGCTGCTTTGAGCGAGGGCGCGCCGGCACTTGTCCGCTTGATCGCGCAGATCGGCGCGCGTTTTGGCGTGGTTGTCTCGCAAAAACTCGTGGCCCAAAGCGTTCCGCTGATCGGCGCCGCGGGCGGGGCGGCGATTAATTACGCCTTCGCGGATCATTTTCAGACACTCGCGCGCGGCCATTTCACGGTGCTTCGGCTCGAACGCCGCTATGGCGCGCGAATCATCCATGCCGAATACGAACGGATGCGGAGAGGCGGCTGAAAATATGGCAATGTTCACTATGACAAAAAAGGTGAACATTACCAAAAATAGGCTAGCGCGAAATAGTCAATTAGCAACTCTGCCCCGAAAGAGAGAGTGCCAAACGCCTTCAAACTTCTTCACGAAGGAAGCCTGACCGAATCATCGGCGAAGCAGAGTCCGTCCAGCCGGAAACCGCAACAAATTTCTCCCAGCTCTTCAATGGGTGGGGAAATCAGTCGCAATTGCTGCAGATGTTTTGAACGACAGGGTTGTTTCGTCGTCCAATCCGGCGGTCGAGGTCCGTGGGGGCCGCGCCTTGGGACGCGCCTGGATGAGCCACAGTCTCTCCCGTCGCCGTCAAATGATTTTCACTTAAAAGTCCTTCTGTCTTATGCCGAGAGGCCGGGCCAGTGCCGGTTTGAGCTTGAACCACAGTGATTCCGGTAACAGTCGCGCACAGGAGCGCAACAAAAAGCGGTTTCATCATAGCGTCCTTTCCTGAGAGCTTTCTCCCTTACCGCTGGGCATAACGTTCTGACGGCGATGCAGGTTCTTTCGCGGCCCTTTAACGAAAGTTCCCGCCCCGCAATCCGTTAACGCAACATTAAGGGAATAGGCGCAAGGCTCGTTTCAAAGCCTTAACCAACCGGAGGAGCGGGCATGGAGGATTCCGCAAACGAAGCCGTTCCTCGGTCCGCCGGGGGCCGCCGGCAGGGCGCGAATGTCCCCGCGGCAGGAGCGCGTGGCAAGGACTTGAAGCACGGGGTTGCCTCCTCCCTTGTGCCTTTCAGGGAGGCCGAGGCAGCATCGGCGCGACGGGCGCCGCCGCCCTTCGAGCAGCTTTTCAGCTACGGCTCGCATGCGGCGCTGGTAGCTTGTCTGTTTGGGTTCGCATGGGCGGCGGGATCGTATTTTTCCGGTCACTATGCACCGTTTTCCGCATTGAGGCCGCCACCCACCCGGACTGTCGCGACGCAAGAGAGTGTGGCGCCTACCGAGATGCTCCGGACGGCCCAAAGCGTGGCCGAGGATATCTCGGCCCTCAAAGCCAAACTCGAGGCTTTGCGCGCCGCGCAGGGCCAGATCGCGAAGGATACGGCCGCGCTCGAAGGCTTAAAGCCGCGTTTCGAAGCCGTGAACACGGAAACCGCCGCCTCGATCGCCGCACTTGCCGGAAAAGTCGAGCGCATGCAGCGCGAACCCGCCGAAGAACTATCCCAAGTTGTCGAGCGGCTCGATCGCATTGAGCGCCAGATTTCGGCGCCGCACGCCACCGCATCAAGCGGCGCCGCCTCGGCACTGGGCAGGCCTTCCGCCGGGCAACAAGCGCAACTCGCCGTTGGGCCGGCAAAGCCGCCGCTTGAAACCGCGAAAGGACATCCGCAACTGATCACGAACTGGGTTGTTCGCGATGTTTACGGAGGGATCGCTCTCCTCGAAAGTCCGCGCGGCGTGATCGAGGTCGCGCCGGGGGAGACCATTCCCGGTGCCGGCAGGGTGAAATCGATCGAAAGGCGCGGCGCCGGCTGGATCGTAATCACGAGCCGCGGTCTTGTCGATTCCGCCCGCGACAGTTTCCGGCCCTGAGCCGGGCTGGCGGTCACCCCGGCCTTGCGGTCCCGACGGTTGCTAAGTCTTTGATTTGTGGTACCGCCACCCCGGCTCGAACGGGGGACCTCTAGATCCACAATCTAGCGCTCTAACCAACTGAGCTATGGCGGCGCGCGGGAATGCGCCGGAGCGTAAAAGCATCGATCCGCGATTGCAAGGCTTTGGTCGATGTCTCGCATCAGGAGAAAACCAAACCTCGATGTTGCCGTATCTCAACTATTGAATTTAAGAATAGGTTGCTCTAATCGCCGGGAAATGGACGCGGCCGGAGGCCTCGGCGGCCGCGGGGCTAGCATTTCGTAAAGGTGATCCATGCCGGCGGAGAAAGCGCAAGGCTGCATGAGCGGGTTATGCCGTGCGCCGGCGCTGACAGGCCAAGACATCGCGGATATTTTGGCCATCCTGCCGCCCGGGCTTGCTTCCCACATGCCAATTGTCGCGATGGGCGGCCAACATGCGAAGCAACCGGACGAGCTCATTCTCGCCAGCGAAAGTCTGCTGCATTTGTGCGGCGCGAAAACTCTCGCCAGCCTTTTCCGCTTTCTTTCGGGGGCAGAGGGAGGCAGCTCGCAACGGCTAAACGATATTGCCGAAAGCCTCGGTCTCGATGCCGCGCCCGCCATCGAAAAGTTGCATTTTCGCATTGGCGGAGCGACACGAACCATCACGTTGCTTTGCCGCCGCACTGGTGCCGGACGGGGGCCGGCGCTGTTTGCGGCCGCGGTCCTCGATGTATTTGACAGGCGGGAAGAGGCAACGTCCCTCGCCGCGCGCGCCGAGCCTCAGGCCAGCCCGGGAGCCGCGGGCCACGGGAATGAATCCATCGAACCGGGGCCTCCAAGGGCCGCGCTCCGCCCGTCACGGCTGGGCTCCGGCAGCAGCCGCGAAAGCCTCGAAAAGGAGCTAGCCCGCCAGAAAGCCGAGTTTCGCGAGCTAAGCGCCATTGTGGATACCGCGATGGACGGCATTGCCGTGCTTGATTCGCAAGGGCTAATCCTCCGCCTGAACCGCTCCGGCGAGGCTCTTTTCGGCTGCGATCAAAACGAGGTAGCGGGCGAGCATTTCACCAGCCTGATCGCGCCGGAAAGCCGGGCGCTGGCGAATGCCTATTTCGAAGGGCTAAAATCGCAAGGCGCCGCCAGTCTGCTCAATCAAGGCCGCGAAGTCATCGGCCTCGCCCGGCAGGGCGGGACTATTCCGGTCTTCATGACGCTTGGCCGCATCGGGGCATCGCAAAGCGCCGGCGAGCAACGGGCGGCGCGCTTTTGCGCCCTCTTGCGCGACCTCACGCACTGGAAAAAGGTCGAGGCGGAACTTGAGGAAGCCCGCAACGACGCCGAGCGGGCAAGCGCGTTGAAATCGGATTTTCTCGCCACGATCAGCCACGAAATCCGCACTCCCCTCAATGCGATCCTTGGCTTTGCCGAAGTCATGATGGACGAGCGTTTCGGCCCGATCGGCAATCAGCGCTACAAGGATTATCTCGTCGACATTCATGCCTCGGGCACGCTGGTCATGAGTCTCGTCAACGATCTTCTTGATCTTTCCAAGATCGAGGCAGGCAAGATGGAATTTTCGTTTGCATCGATCGACGCCAATCGCATTGTCTCCGAGTGCGTCTCGATCATGCAGCCGCAGGCAAGCCGCGAGCAAGTCGCCTTGCGGCTCTCATTGTCGCCAGCCCTTCCCAACCTTCTCGCCGACGAGCGCTCGCTTCGCCAGATCGTCTTGAACCTTCTATCGAACGCGGTGAAGTTCAACCGGCCGGGCGGTCAAGTCATTGTCGCCACCGCGCTCGCGGACGCGGGAAGCGTCGTTATTCGCATTCGCGATACTGGCATTGGCATGACCGAGGCCGGCATCGGCGTGGCGTTCGAGCCGTTCCGGCGGCTTGCCACCGCGAGGCCGTCGCGCGGCACCGGGCTTGGCCTGCCGCTGACCAAAGCCTTGGCCGAGGCCAATCACGCCTCCCTTACCATTAAGAGCGAGGAACACGAAGGCACCGTGGTCGAGGTTGTCTTCCCGCCGGCGCGCATCCTAGCCGAATGATCCGTCGCCAGCGGCCCAATGACGAATACCTCCAGGATCGCTGCTTGCACGGGCAACCAGCCGCACCCCAAAGACGCACGGTTCGCGCCAATCCAGTCCATCCGCACGCTAAGGGGGAACTCGAAATCGTCGCAGCTCGCTCTGACACGGGGTGCTCCTTTTGGGTGTCCGCACAATCACAGTTGGAAGACCCCTTCGCGCTTCTGACCCAAAAACCCATTCGTAACCGGCATTCGCCATTGTCTTGCCAACACGGACTATTCCTGCATGATGCTTGGCTAAACGAATCGGCGCGGACTTACTTCAAGGTTTTGCGGATCTCACTCGAAGGTTTTGGGAGACCATGACAAAGACCGTCCGGGTTTACGAGGTCGGCGGGCCCGAGGTGATGCGGATCGAGGATATCGACGTGCCGCCGCCATCGCGCGGAGAGGTGCTTGTCCGCAACCATGCGATTGGCGTCAATTTCATCGACATTTATTTTCGCGGCGGCGCTTATCTTGTGTCTTCGCTGCCCTTCACGCCTGGCAACGAGGGTGCCGGCGAAATCATTGGCCTTGGCGCGGGCGTGAAGAATTTTAAGCTTGGCGACCGCGTCGCCTATGCCACGAATCTTGGCGCCTATGCCGCCGAGCGGCTCATCGATGCGGACCATCTCGTCAAGCTGCCGAAGAGCATTTCCTTCAAGACGGCCGCCGCGATGATGCTAAAAGGCCTCACCGCGCAATATTTGCTGCGCCAGACTTTTCGGGTGAAGGCGGGCGACACGATCCTTGTTCACGCCGCGGCGGGCGGGGTCGGCCTCATTCTCTGCCAATGGGCGAAGACGCTCGGCGCCACCGTGATCGGGACGGTGGGCTCGCCCGGAAAAGTCAAGCTCGCCAAGAAGGCCGGAGCCAAGCACGCGATCCTCTATCGCGAGGAGGATTTCGCCGACCGCGTGAAAGAGATTACCAAGGGGAAACTCTGCGATGTGGTCTATGACGGCGTGGGCAAGGCAACTTTTCCGGCCTCGCTCGATTGCTTGAGGCCGCTTGGAATGTTCGTGAGCTTCGGCTCGGCCTCGGGGCCCATCGAAGCGTTCAATCTCGGGCTCCTTTCGACGAAGGGTTCGCTCTACGCCACTCGGCCGTCGCTCCATACTTATTCGGCGAAACGCGAGGACTTAGAAAAAATGGCGCGCGAACTTTTTCGCGTGGTGGCGAGCGGCGCGGTCAAGGTCCCCTTGCACAGGACCGTGCCCCTTGACGATGTGGTCAATATTCATAGGGCGCTTGAGGGCCGCGAGACGACGGGCGCGACCGTGCTCATCCCGTGAGCGCTGTGACTATTTGCTCTATATAAGAATAATACGCGCATAAGTAAAAGGGAGGAAAAGGTGAACGCAAGGCAAGATCAAAGTTCCAGAGGTATAATTATTCTTATCGCGTGTTGTGGCACGTTATCGTCATTAGTTGTCTTATATGCCATAAATTTATTCTATCAACGCTCACAAGGCGACCCGTTTTTTGCAAGTGAAGAGTATCTGGTTTTCAAAGAAAGTCTCGCGGTAAAAGATATTCGCCGGGACATTGCCGAAGAGTTCGTGGGCGCTATGGTAAACTGTATTTCTCCGCCAATCTTGCCAGGTCAAAGTTTAACGGAACAGCAAGTAAACGAACGCGTCATGGCGGCATGGGAAAACTATTCCTCGCCAAACGAAAATACAAAAAATCAGAAATGCGAGAATAAAAATCTACATTGGACATTCGAGTTGCCATGCAAGCTAACAATTAATAGGTCGCCTTATAAGCTCAGAGGGGAAGTGAAACTAGGTTATATTAATATATGTGAATCCGCCATAGCTACAAGTATACGTTCTGCCGCTCGCAGTTGTGCGGCAACTGCTAAGTTCCCAGCTTGCGTGGTAAGTTCTGTTCTGGCGAATGATGATGTAAAGAAGGAAATCGATAAGCCGGTCGAAATTCAGGCGCTTAATGCGAAATAGGTATCTGGTGCGGGCTTCGATAGCGGAACACACCAAATTATGGAATGGCGGGACGACGGCCTCATCATCGGCACTAGAAAACATGGCGAGACGAGCGTCATCGTCGAGGCAATGACGCGCGCGCATGGCCGCCATTTCGGGCTTGTCAGGGGCGGCCGCTCCAAGCGCATGCAGCCGTTGTTGCAGCCAGGCAATCACGCTGAACTTGTTTGGCGGGCGCGGCTCGACGAACATCTCGGCACGTTTTTGGTCGAGCCCGTGCAATTGCGGACGGCGCGTTTGATGGCGAGCGCGGAAGCGCTGCACGCGGTTTGTCACGTCGCGGCCTTGCTGCGCCTTGGCCCCGAGCGCGATCCGCATCCAGCACTCTACGAGACGGCGATGCGGATCGCCGGCGGCATCGACAGGCCAGAGAGTTTGGCCCCGCTTATTGTGCGCTTCGAGGCCGAGGTTCTCGCCCAAATGGGGTTTGGCCTCGATCTTGAGACATGCGCCGCGACCGGCGCCGCCAACGATCTCGTTTATGTGTCGCCAAAATCCGGACGCGCCGTGTCGAAGGCGGCGGGCGAGCCATACAGAGCACGGCTTCTGCCGCTGCCTTCTTTTCTGCGGGGCGAAATCGCGGCGCCGTCTCCCGCCGACATAAGGGACGGTTTCCGGCTGACCGGCTTTTTTTTGTTGCGCGATCTTTTCGGGCCGCGCCATCAAACCCTGCCGCGGGCACGCGGCGCCTATCTTGCCGAACTCGAAAAGCGCTTCGACTCGGCCGCGTGAGCTTTGCACGCTACTTGATCTTGGTTTCCTTGAACTCGACGTGCTTGCGCACGACCGGATCGTATTTCTTGAAGCTGAGCTTTTCCGTCTTGGTGCGGGCGTTTTTCTTGGTCACATAGAAATAGCCTGTGTCCGCCGTGGACAAAAGCTTGATTTTGAGCATTGCGGCCTTCGCCATTCCATCGTTCCTTCATGCGGCGCCGCGCGCGATCCAGACCAAACCCATGCGGGAGGAGCAAGCCGCGACCATACGGATCGCGCTCCGCTTGTCAATAAAGGGACGCTGGCTGCCCGCGAAAGTGTCAAGCGGATCCATGCGTGTCAAAGCGCCGCCTTGCCAAAAAGCTCTCGCCTTGGCAATTGCCGGACGCGACTGCACGCATGAGAACCCTTGGGAGAAGGAGATGACCAGGTTCCAGAACGTGACAGGAACAGCGTTTATCGTGGCCGAACACCGCGCGCACGAAAACACCGAAGCCAATCCGCTCTACGTTGATCGAATTGTTCCGCTATTTCTCGATGAGAGGACACGGCGGGCGGCCAACGCTATTTCGGCGGATTTTCCGGCCGTCGAAAGGTCCATCAGGCTTAGAACCCGCTACTTCGACGATAAACTGGATGAGCAGCTTAGCTGCGGCTGCCGGCAGGTCGTTATCCTCGGCGCCGGGCTCGACACGCGTGCCGTAAGAAAGCAATCGCCTGGAGTTGCATATTTCGAAATTGATGATTTGAGGATTCTCAGTTTCAAGAAGGCGCGACTCGCGGAAAACGGGCTTACCGCCAAAATTACATTTGTCCCCGGCGATTATGTGACCGAAGACTTTCTTCGGCTGCTTGAGGCAAACGGTTTCAGATTTGAACTGCCGGCCTATTTCATTTGGGAAGGCAACACGATGTATTTGACCGGGGCGTCGGTCCGCAAGGTTTTGGCGGACATCCGAAAATGCGTGGGCCAGTTTAACATATCCTTCGATTATATGGCCGAGGAGGTGATCGCCCACACGACCGGCGATCAACGGATTTCGAACTTCGTCGCGCGCTTCGCGGCAATGGGTGCGCCGTGGCGTTTTGGCATCAACGATTTAGAGGCTCTCGCCGAAGAATCAGCCATGACAATCGCGGACAATGTGAAAACCGCCGAGCTGCATCGAACCTATTGGCCAAGCCTGCCCTTGGGTTCAGTCTTCCAAGAGTATTACTCCTTGTGCACGCTGCAACCGAAGGAGTGAGCAAATACCTTTCGGGAAGAGCCGGGCGCCGAAAGGCTGTATGCCCGGATTTGCGAGGCCGAACCCGAATGGCCTGGCTACACAACCGGCACCGGCAAGTTCCCTACCGCCGGGAAAACTGTTAGTATTGGGTTGCCTGCGGGCGGATCGCAAAGATCCAATCCCTTGCATGGCTGGACCGCGATCGGATTCCCTCCCTGGCTTGAGTAAGTTTCACGATTCCGGCGGACATTTTTCTAAAGTTTCGCCGCACGGCGACAAAGAAGGACATGAGATGGCGCGTAGCAAGATCGCATTGATTGGAGCCGGTCAGATCGGCGGAACCCTGGCTCACCTCGCGGCGATGAAGGAGCTTGGCGATATCGTGCTCTTCGACATCGCGGAAGGGACGCCGCAGGGCAAGGCCCTCGATCTCGCCGAATCTGGTCCGGTCAACGGGTTCAATGTGGCCCTCGAAGGGGCCAATAGCTACGAATCAATCGCCGGCGCCGGCGTCGTCGTCGTGACGGCAGGGGTGCCGCGAAAGCCCGGGATGAGCCGTGACGATCTTCTCGGCATCAACCTCAAGGTCATCGAAGCGGTCAGCGACGGCATCAAGCAATATGCGGCGGACGCGTTCGTCATTTGCATCACCAATCCACTCGACGCCATGGTTTGGGTCTTGCAGAAAGCCTCGAACCTGCCGGCGAACATGGTCATCGGCATGGCCGGTGTGCTCGATTCGGCGAGATTCCGCTATTTCCTCTCCGAGGAACTGAACGTCTCGGGCGAAGATGTCACCGCCTTCGTCCTCGGCGGCCACGGCGACGACATGGTGCCTTCCCTGCGCTATTCCAGCGTGGCGGGAATTCCGCTGCCGGATTTGGTCAAGATGGGCTGGACAACCCAAAAAAGGCTCGACGCGATCGTTGACCGGACCCGCAAGGGCGGCGGCGAGATCGTCGGTCTTTTGAAGACGGGATCGGCGTTTTATGCGCCCGCGGCGGCGGCGGTCGCGATGGCCGAATCCTACCTTAAAGACGAACGCCGGGTATTTCCCTGCGCGGTGAAGCTCAATGGGGAATATGGCGTCAAGGATCTTTATGTCGGCGTGCCGGCGGTAATCGGCGCCAAGGGGGTCGAACGAATCGTCGAGGTTGCGCTCGATTCATCGGAAAGGCAGATGTTCGAAAAATCGGTCGGGTCGGTGCGCGACTTGGTCGAGGCTTGCAAGGCCATCAACCCCGCCCTCGCGAGCTGATGGTCGCGAGTGGAAACTGTATGTCGGCTCGCGACATCTCCGGGGGGAGCGCGAATGTGCGGAGCCCGCACGCGGGAGTGTTTGACCAAGGAAATTTCCCGGCGTTAGATTCCCGGCAAGCCAACGCGAGTTCAACAAAGGACTTCCATGGACGCTAATGCGAGGCTACCGGGGTGGTCGGTGGTAGCGACGGTGCGGGCGCGTAACGAGTACGTCGATTGGTTTATAAGACATTATCTTGGGCACGGCGCGTATCAGATAATTTTGTTTTTTGACGATCCCGACGTTTCTTCCTCCCGAGAGACCACCACGGTCATCGGAGTGATGTGCGATGAGCAGTACTGGAAATCAATCGGGAAAATTCGTCCATACGAAGTCGAGAATCGCCAATTAGCAAATCTCGGTTATGCGATATCACTCACTCAGACCGAATGGCTGTTGCACGTCGACGTGGACGAACTCGTAACTTCGACAATAAAGATTGGTGAAATTCTTGGACAGCAATCGGAGGACGTGTTTTCCGTGGTGGCGCCGCCGGTGGGGGCAGTCTACGAATCCGGCCCAAGCGCTGCTAACGCCTTCGAGACCCGTTGGTTCAAGCGACCCCTTCGAGAGGACGAGGATTGGTCAATCCTCTCGATTCTGTATGGTGAGCTGTCGACCCTCACGTTGCGAGGCCTGTTCGGCCATGTTGTCGGGAAAACTTTTATCCGAGCAAGATACCAGATCAAGACCCCCTCCTTGCACCTGCCGAAGCCGTGTGATCCTAATCTTCGCAGCGCCGTCGTTGCACCCTGTGTGGAGTTACTGCATTTCGATTCGCTGACTTTTGCGGATTGGAAGGAAAAATGGATGCGGCGATTTAACGGGGAGGTCCTCGCTATCAAAATGTCGGAGAGGAGGAGACGACAGATGGGAATGATCGGACGTACCTACGAGCGAACCGGCGACGCCGGTTTGGCGGAATTTTACAAAAAGATGTACGTTCTCGATCCCGACAAATTGGCGACGGCAAGGTCTGCGGGTTTCCTCGTCGAACGAAACCTCTGATCGACCCTCTGAAGCCGTTCGGGAATCGGATACCTTCGCATGTTCTATGGTGTGCTGCCGGTTCGCGCTGAAGCGACTGCAATTGCGATGTTTTGAACCGGTGCCCCGGCCCAAGGAGTATCCGTTACATCGGTAACATCGCTATTATGAATATACGGAGGATCTTCATATGTAATTGTCATCCATATCTTTTTTCCAACTCCTCTATCGCGTTGGCGATCGGCCTTGCGCCTTTAACGGTTAGGGTACTTGGCGCGATGCTCGCGTTGCATAAGAAAATACCCGTGAGGCCAATGGTTAAAATCACGTTTGGCGCGCGCGCGGAAAATCAGAACGTCAAACATTGTTATATCCTTTCAGTTGTTTTTTCCATTAAGCTGCGGCACGTGTAGAGGTTACATTGGTCAAGCCTATATGACCACCTGTGCTAATTCCTACGTCAGGTCAGGGGCGTTGCCGTTGCTCTTGGACGTAACGTTAAAAGTTCGCCATGAGAAAGATGAAATATTTCTTTGCCGCCGGTCTGACCTCGGCAGCAATGGCGCGAATGGGCGCCAAAATAGAGAGGGTGCACGCTAGTGACCTGCGGCAGTCATAGCGATGGACGTGAAAATCGTTGGTCATCGGAGACAGGCGAGGCTGAACACCCGCATTTTGGCTGACGTGGGGCGCTAGAGCTTATAAGATTTATGGAACCATCGGGCCTGGCCGGCGTCTAATGGTAAAGCCGGAGTCGCGTCGCGGACATCGCGCGCGCCCCGGAAAATAACAGAGCGAGGGGAGGCTTCCATGACTTCGGATTCCGCCACACCAACCGGGCCCGACTTGCGGCAAGGCGTAGCGCTCGGCGATCTTGCCGACGGCGGCATGCTGGCCGGCCATGCCGGCGGCGAGGCTGTCCTGCTCGTCCGCCGCAGCGAAAACGTTTTCGCCGTCGGCGCCGTATGCACCCATTATAGCGGGCCGCTCGCGGAGGGGTTAGTGGTTGGCGACACGGTTCGCTGCCCCTGGCATCACGCCTGTTTCAGCTTGCGCACTGGCGAGGCGCTTCGCGCGCCGGCTCTCAACCCGGTGCCCTGCTTCCGCGTCGAACGGCGGGGCGGGGCCGTGTATGTTCAGGAAAGACTGGAGAAGGCGGCGCCGCGTGTGCTGACTTCGCCCGCGTTGCCGCGATCCGTCGTCATCGTGGGCGGCGGCGCGGCCGCCAACGCCGCCGCAGAAACGCTCCGCAACGAGGGCTATCATGGCGGCATAACCATGTTGAGCGCCGATGACTCCGGTCCCTACGACCGCCCGAATCTGTCGAAGGGGTTTCTCGCGGGCTCGGCGGAAGAAGACTGGATCCCGCTTCGGTCGCCGACCTTCTACAAAGAGAACGATATCGATCTAAAACTCGCGACAAGCGTTACCGCCCTCGATCCATCGTGCCGCAAGCTGCGGCTCGCCGATGGCGGCGAATTGACGTACGACGCGCTGCTCCTCGCCACCGGCGCCGAACCGCTGCGCATCCACATCCCTGGCGGCGCTCTTGCGCATGTGCGTTATCTGCGCACGTTGGCCGACAGCCGCGCTCTTATCGCCAAGGCCGAAGCTTCGCGGCGCGCAGTTATCCTCGGTGCAAGCTTCATTGGCCTCGAAGTGGCTGCGTCGCTTCGCACCCGAAACATCGGGGTCGATGTTGTGGCGCCCGAGACGATTCCAATGGAGCGCATTCTTGGAGCGGATGCGGGAAATTTCATTCGCCAGCTGCACGAGGAGCACGGCGTGACGTTCCATCTCGGCACAACGGCGGCATCCGTTTCCGCGCAAAGCGTCGTATTGAGGAATGGCGAAACGCTTGACGCCGATCTCGTTGTCGCCGGCGTTGGCGTGCGACCTTCGATTGCGTTGGCGGAACAAGCGGGAATTTCCGTCGACCGCGGCGTTGCGGTGAACGAATATCTTGAGACGAGTGCTCGCGGCATTTTCGCGGCCGGCGATATCGCGCGCTGGCCTGACCGGCTTACCGGCGAAAAGATTCGAGTCGAGCATTTTATTGTCGCCGAGCGGCAAGGCCAGACGGCCGCGCGCAATATTCTAGGGGCACGCGAACGATTCGACGCCATCCCCTTCTTTTGGACGGAACAATATGATGTCGCGATTGCCTACATAGGGCATGCCGAACGATGGGACAAAGCGGAAATCGAGGGCAGTCTCGCCGCGCGCGACTGCGCGATGAGCTATTCCCGCAGCGGCAAGAAATTGGCGGTCGCGACCATCGGCAGGGATCTTGCCGGCCTTGAAGCCGAGGCGGAATTCGAACGCGCCATCGCTTCCGAATAGAAATTAGGGGCAATGATAGTTTCGTGGCTGAGCCGGCCGCCGCGCTCGAACCGAGCGCCGTCGATTGGCCGCGGGGCGTGGGGCCGGGTGTGTCGAGAAGACCGGCGGCGAAGCGCGAGAACCGGCGCGTTTCCCGCTTCAGACCGATTGCAATCCCCGCGCCGAACGGACAGCAGCCGGACGGTATCGGAAGCCAAGCTTGTTGCGCGACAAGCGAGGACTCTGACGCTTCGCCCGCCCGGCAATCGGCGGTTAACCGCGCGGCATATGCCCTTTGCGATTGGGGCTTCTGGTTTGGTCAGGCTGAGGAAGCGCCTCCTGCAAGGCGCTCAAGTACTCCTCCAAGGTCGCGTCCAGTCGCCGGTGCATCAGAATTCGATAGGGCGTCAGGTCTTCAGCCAATGACGCGCGTTCAAGGCTGTCGAGATAAGCCTTGCGGTCTTCGGGCCGCACGGCGACCGGCGGATAGCCGCCCCGGATGAGCATGAGATTCATCAGAAGCCGCGCCGAGCGCCCGTTGCCGTCGCCGAAGGGGTGACTCGAGACGAGGCGGTAATGGCCTTCGAACGCCGAGGCCGGTTCGGACGGCGCGGCTTTGAGCCATGCCCCGAGTTCCTCCATCAGTCGAGGAATCTTGGCAGGGTTCGGAAAGATGACAGGCGAGCCCGCAATCCGTCGCGGGCTCCGGCTGTAAATTCCCGCAATGGCCGGCTGGCTACGCGCGACGATGCGCCGGTGTAGCTCGCAAACGACGTTTTCATCGACGGGCGTCGTAATCGCGGCGAGTTCGCGCATCCAGAGCAGCGCCTCATAATGATCGACGGCTTCGAGATGGTCGCGGAGCGGTTTACCGCCACCGTAATCCCGTGCTCGATGACTTCCGCCGTTTCGCGCAGCGTGAGGGTGTTCCCCTCAATTGCGTTCGACGTGTAGGTGAGTTCAACGTCATAGTGTTTCTGGAGTTGCGCCAAAGCAGCCGCCGAGAGCGGGCGCAGCCGGTCTAGCCGCGCTTTCTTTTCTTCAATACTGGCGATAAGGGTTTCGAGCATCCGATGTGCATAGCATGTTACTGATGATACGTCATGTTCTCGATTAGACTGGAGCGCTGCGACCGAGGCCGCCGCGCCGACGGCAGTAAGTGAGCGAAAGCCCTTCGCCGGCTCTGGCGGAATAGGAACAGATTCTTAGCGCTCCGGTCGATCGGGCCGCGGCATCTTGCACGGCGCTTGTCGTTACTCAATTTTACGGAGAACACGATCTGGCATGGTCTCCCTCCAATATGGAGTGGTTAGCCAATATCACCGCTTAGATCGAGTGCGCGAGCGGTTCTAAGTTCCTTAGCGCAGCCCGCGCCCAAGACCAAAAGAGCCCAGGGCAAGCGTGCCTCGCGGCGGTGGGTTTTTCTGCAATTGCCCCGCCGGGAGCTTGCACTGGCAAGCCCATTGCCCTATATAGATTTTCGTTCATGCGTCTCATGACGGTTGTTTAATAGATACGATCGCTCTATTGAGAGTGGGCCCCTCGGGACCCGCTCTTTTTATTGCCCTTTGGGCTCCTTCGAGAGGGAAGCGTCGTTCCTCGATATTCTGATGCCGGAGTGAACCGGCGATGAACCGGCAAAGTTTGGATCGCGACACCAATGGCATGGCGACCGAGGCGCAAGGCGTCCTCGATGAACCTCGCTTGATCGAGGAAACCGGGGTTGCCGCGCGTGTGGCGCATGTTGCGCAACCGGTTTTGACCCGTCTCGGATACCGGCTGGTCCGGGTCAAGCTTTCAGCGCAAGCGGGAATGACGGTGCAGATCATGGCGGAACGTCCCGACGGGTCGATGAACCTCAATGATTGCGAAATCGTGAGCGCGGCTCTCTCGCCCATCCTCGATGTCGAGGATCCGGTAAAACGGGCCTATCGCCTCGAAATTTCCTCGCCGGGGATCGATCGTCTACTCGTCCGCGTCTCGGATTTCCGGCGCGCTTTTGCGCGGGAAGCGCGGATCGAGATGACTACCGGCGTTAGCGGGCGCAAGCGCTTCCGCGGCTTCGTTGGCGAGGTCGAAGGCGAAGGCCGAAGTGCTGTACTGACGCTCGATCGCAGCGATGCAAAGCCAGGCGAAGCCATCAAAACCGACCTTTTGCTCCGCGACGTTGCCGAGGCAAGGCTGATTTTGAGCGAGGCGCTTATCCGCCAGTCGCTGCGGGCCGCCAAAGCATCGCGCGGCCAAGATGCCAGCATGGTAGATGAGGCCCGGAAACCGGCGCCACGCGAGGGTGCCGAGCCGAGGCGCGGACCTGGCCGCGGCGTGCGGTCAAACTTCAAGCAAACCAAATCAAACCAAGCCAAATTGCCGGCGCCGCGCCAGTCCAGCGCGGCTCTTCCCGCAACAGGAGACAATGATGGCAGTTAGCGCCAATAGGCTCGAGCTCTTGCAGATCGCCGACGCCGTCGCGCGGGAAAAATCGATCGACCGGCAAATCGTTCTCGCCTCGATGGAGGACGCCATTCAGAAGGCCGCGCGGTCCCGCTACGGCCAAGAGACCGAGGTTCGCGCCGAAATCAATCCAAAAACCGGCGAGATCCGGTTTTCCCGCCTGCTCCTCGTCGTCGATCAGATCGAAAACGACGCCACTCAGATCACGGTCATTGAGGCGCGCAAGAAGAACCCGGCGGCGCAGGCCGGCGATTGGATCGCGGAAACCTTGCCGCCCTTCGATTTCGGGCGGATCGCGGCGCAATCGGCCAAGCAGGTGATTGTTCAGAAGGTCCGCGAAGCCGAGCGCGACCGGCAATATGAGGAGTACAAGGATCGCATCGGCGATATCGTGAACGGCGTCGTGAAGCGGGTGGAATTTGGCAATGTGATCATCGATCTCGGACGCGGCGAGGCGACGATAAGGCGTGACGAAATGATCCCGCGCGAAGTTTTTCGGCCCGGCGATCGCGCCCGCGCCTATGTTTATGACGTTCGCCGCGAACCACGCGGGCCGCAGATTTTTCTATCGCGCACGCATCCGCAATTCATGGCCAAGCTGTTTCGCCAGGAAGTGCCGGAAATCTACGATAATGTCATCGAGGTAAAGTCGGTCGCGCGGGATCCTGGGTCACGCGCCAAGATCGCGGTGATTTCGCGCGATACTTCGATCGATCCGGTCGGCGCCTGCGTCGGCATGCGCGGATCGCGGGTGCAGGCGGTCGTCAATGAGTTGCAGGGCGAGAAGGTCGATATCATTCCGTGGTCGCCGGATGCCGCGACCTTCATCGTCAATGCGTTGCAGCCAGCCGAAGTCGTCAAGGTCGTGCTCGACGAGGATTCCGCGCGGATCGAAGTCGTCGTGCCCGATGATCAGCTCTCCCTGGCGATTGGGCGCCGCGGCCAAAATGTCCGGCTTGCGTCGCAGCTTACCGGATGGGATATCGATATTTTGACGGAGGCGGAGGAATCGCAACGCCGGCAGAAGGAATTTGCCGAGCGCACGAACCTCTTCATGAAAGCGCTAAACGTCGACGAAGTCGTCGGCCAGTTGCTGGCGTCGGAAGGATTCCGGTCGGTCGAAGAATTGGCTTTCGTCGAGCCTTCCGAGGTTGCCGCGATCGAGGGTTTCGATCAGGATACAGCCGCCGAGATTCAGACCCGCGCGCATGATTATTTGGCCAAGGTCGAGGCCGAGCAGGACGCGCAGCGGCGAGAACTTGGCGTTTCCGACGAACTCAAGGAGGTCGCCGGGGTCACGACGGCAATGCTCGTCAAATTTGGCGAAAACGATATCAAGACCGTCGAGGACCTCGCCGGCTGTGCGACCGATGACCTCGTTGGCTGGAGCGAACGCAAGGACGGCGAGACGACAAAGCACGCCGGCGTTCTTAACGGTTTCGAGATCTCGCGCGAGGAAGCGGAGGCCCTCATCATGACCGCGCGGGTCAACGCGGGGTGGATCGAAGCCGGGCAAAACAGCCCGCCGGAGGATCCGTTCGCAGCCGAGTCCGGGCAATAGGAGAAAAGCCGTTGGCGAGGCCCGCACTCCTCGACGCGGAAGGTTCGCCCGAGAGGACCTGCATCGTCACGCGGGCGAAAGGTTTGCCCGAGGACATGATCCGTTTCGTTGCCGGGCCAAGCGCGATCGTCGTGCCTGACATCGGACGAAAATTGCCGGGACGCGGCGTTTGGGTGACAGCGCGGGCCTGCCATGTGGCGGAAGCCGTCAAACGGCAAGCTTTTTCCCGTGGCTTTAAGACAAAGGTCGTGGCTTCGGAGAATTTGGCGGCCGAGGTCGAGGCTCTCTTGACGAAGGACTGCTTGCAGGCTTTGTCGCTCGCCTGCAAGGCCGGTCAGGTCGTGCGTGGTCTCGCCAAGGTCGAGGGGGCAATCGCCGCGGGCGTCGTCGCTTGTCTTGTTCACGCTGAAGATTGTGGCGCGGAGGGGAGGCACAAACTCGGGCAAAGCCTTCGCCGGCGTTATGGAGATGAGCGGGCGAGGCCGCGCGTGGAACTGTTTGCCTCCGGCCAATTGAGTTTGGCATTGGGGCGGCCAAATGTGATACATGCGGCTTTGATCGAGGGACGGGCAAGCGAGAGATTTTTGCAACGCTGCCGGAAGTTGACGCTTTTTCGATCCGGATCACCCATGGCGGAAAGCCCGGGCCGGACGTTCGGACCGGGATCGAATGCGGAATCGAGTAGCCGGCCTTCCGGCGTGCTGACACCGAAATTGCGGGAACGCAAGACTGATGAATGAAACCAAGAATCCCGGCGACACGCTGAGCGTTGCTCCGGCCGGAACGCTCACATTGAAGCGTCCAATCGAGGCCGGCGTCGTGCGCCAGAGCTTTTCGCATGGACGCTCGAAAGCGGTGGTCGTCGAGAAGGTGAAGCGCCGCGCGATCACGCCGCGCGAGGCGAATTTGCCGCCGCCGCCCGCCGCCGCCCCGGCACCGCGCCCGCAGCCTGCCCCGCCACGCCCGCAAGCGTCGCCGCAGCGGACTTCGTCCGGAGTTATTTTGCGTTCGCTGACGGATGAGGAACGCGAGTCCCGGTCGCGCGCCCTTTCCGGCGCCCGCGAACGCGAGGTGGAGGAGCGCAAGCGCGCCGAAATCGAGGCCGCGGCCCGTGAAGAACGAGAAGCCCGCGAACGTGACGAGCGCGCCGCGGCCGAATCCCGCAAACGCGAGGAAGAGGCGCGCCGTGCGCAAGATGCGGAAGCCAAGCGTCGCTCGGAAACCGAGGCCAAACGGCGTCTCGCCGGCGGCGAACCGGCTCCGGCGCCGGCGACATCTGCCCCGCGCAAGGCACCGGCCGCCACGGCGATGGCCACGGCCGGCTTTCCCGGGCCGAAAACGTCCCAGGCCGGGGACGAGGAAGTCCCCTACGTTATTCGCCGTCCTGGAATGCCGGCGAAGACCGCTATTCCACGCCCTGTCCGGGGCGCCGCGGGGAAAAGCCGTGGCCGCCTAACGGTCGCCAATGTCACCGGGGAAGAGGAAGAGCGCACCAGATCCGTCGCCGCTTTCCGCCGCCGCGTTCAACGGCTCAAGGGTCATGTCAACGAGGCCAAGGAAAAGCTCACGCGCGAAGTGATCCTGCCCGAGACAATCACAATCCAAGAACTCGCCAGCCGCATGTCGGAGCGTGGCGTCGATGTCATCAAGCTTTTGATGAAACAAGGCCAGATGGCGAAAATCACCGATGTGATCGATGCCGACACGGCGCAGCTCATCGCCGAGGAACTCGGTCACACCGTAAAACGAGTCGCCGAGGCCGATGTCGAGGAAGGGCTCTTCGGTGCGCCAGATTCCGGCGAACATCTCGTGCCGCGCCCACCGGTCGTAACGATCATGGGTCATGTCGATCATGGCAAGACTTCGCTGCTCGACGCGATCCGTCACGCCAATGTCGTCTCCTCGGAGGCCGGAGGCATCACCCAGCACATTGGCGCTTATCAGATCGTCGCGCCGAACGGCTCGAAGGTAACGTTCATCGACACCCCCGGTCACGCGGCCTTCACCGCGATGCGCGCGCGCGGCGCCAAGGTCACGGACATCGTTGTTCTCGTCGTCGCCGCCGACGATGGCGTCATGCCGCAGACGGCGGAAGCGATCGCCCATGCGCGCGCCGCCAATGTCCCGATGATCGTGGCGATCAACAAGATCGACAAGCCAGACGCCAAGCCGGAGCGCGTGCGCAGCGAATTGCTGCAACATGAAGTGCAAGTCGAATCGCTCGGCGGCGAAACGCTCGAGGTCGAAGTTTCGGCGACCAAGAGCATCAACCTTGATAAATTGCTCGATCTGATCGCGCTGCAAGCCGAACTGCTCAACTTGCAAGCCAATCCGGCGCGCCCAACCGAAGGAACCGTCATCGAGGCGCGGCTCGACAAGGGCCGCGGGCCGGTTGCGACCGTGCTGGTCCAGCGCGGTACGCTGAAAGTTGGCGATCTCATCGTCGGCGGCTCGCAATGGGGCCGCGTGCGTGCCCTACTCGACGACAAGGGCGAGACGAGACAGGACGCCGGTCCTTCGATGCCGGTCGAGGTTTTGGGCTTTTCCGGGTCGCCCGAAGCCGGCGATCGCGTTGCCGTCGTCGAGACCGAAGCGAGAGCGCGCGAAATCGCCGCATATCGCGAGCGGCAGAGACGCGAGAAGGCCGCCGCGCGGGGCAATTTGGCGCGCGGATCGCTGTCGGATATGATGAGCCAGTTGAAGACGGTTGGCCGCAAGGAGTTCCCGCTCGTCATCAAGGGCGACGTTCAGGGCTCGGTCGAGGCGATCGTCGCGACGCTTGAAAAGCTCAATACCGAGGAAGTCGCGGCGCGCGTGATCCATGCAGGCGCCGGCGGGATCACCGAATCCGACGTAACTTTGGCCGAAGCCTCGGGGGCGGCGGTGATTGGCTTCAATGTGCGCGCGCACAAGGAAGCCCGCGCGCTCGCCGAGCAGTCGGGCATCGAAATCCGCTATTACAATATCATCTATAATCTTATCGATGACGTGAAAGCGGCAATGTCCGGCCTCCTCGCGCCGGCCTTGCGCGAGGAAATGCTTGGCAATGCCGTGATCCTGGAAGTCTTCGCGATTTCCAAGGTGGGCAAGGTCGCGGGCTGCCGGGTCACGGACGGCACGGTTCAGCGCGGCGCCAATGTCCGGCTCATCCGCGACAATGTCGTGGTGCATGAAGGCAAGCTCTCGACGCTCAAGCGCTTCAAGGACGAGGTCAAGGAAGTGCAGGCCGGTCAGGAATGCGGCATGGCGTTCGAAAATTACCAGGACATGCGGATCGGCGATGTCATCGAATGCTACACCGTGCAGGAGATCAAGCGCTCGCTGTGACGATTGCGGCGTGGATTATCCTGATCGATTGGAGGAAGAGACGGAATGGCGGCCAGACTGGAACATGATTCAAAACGGCGCGCTGAGAAGAAATCCCCCTTGTTCTCGGAGAGCACTCTACCTCACTTTGATATTGATGCGAGATCTCGAGAGTCTTCCGCCCTCGACGCGACACTTCAAGAGCTTTCCGCAAAATTTGAGGATATAAAACGGCACGTTGAGGAGTTAAGACGGCGCCAAGAGGAGTCGCGATCAGATTTCGCGGCGAAATCACAAGAGCATTACTGGGAGAAAGGGCGGTGGGTGGCGCTGCGGGATGCGCGGGAGGTGGCGCTGTGGGATGAGGCAATCGAGTCGTTAGGGCGCAGTGCTGGCGTGTTGGAAGAACTGGCCGAATCGACCGGCGAGGCGATCGCGCGCATCGCCGCGCGAGGCGATCGAATTGATCGTATTCAGAAAGACACGCGAGCCATATTGAACGCCTTGGTGGCGCCGGAGGCGGATGCTTGAGCAGCGAAGAGCCCGAAATCCGGAAAGTCGACGAGGGTACCGATAAAGCGGCCAGCAAGGGCAAAGGTTTGTCGTTACCGTCTTTACGGAAGATTGGAGAGTTTCTCATCAATGTTTTGACCCTTGAGAGATCGGTCGATGCACTGAAGGATCGAACAAAGAGTCTCGAAGC
>JBOHJV010000006.1:31282-42953 GCA_050728695.1 Methylocella sp.
GCAGGTCGATGAGCAGGCCGGTGAACTGAAAGTGCTGGTCACTTTCGTTCACTCTTCGCTGCGAGACCAAATCGAAGGGCGAGCCGAGCGCGCGGCGATTCGAGTTCTTGAGCGGCTTGCCGCGATGGAAGGTGCCGAGTCGCGGCCACCGCAAATTGAAAAGCCTCCAGCGAAAAAGCGGTAGATATAGCCCGCGCGGAAAAACCCATGTCCAGAGTGCACCAACAGCAGGGCGGCGAGCCTTCGCAGCGGATGCTGCGCGTGGCCGAGCTTATCCGCCATACCATGGCCGAGCTTTTGGTCCGTTCGGCGCTCGGCGATCCGGTTCTCGAAAGAAGCGCGATAACGGTTCTTGAAGTGCGCATGAGTCCCGATCTAAAGCTCGCCACAATTTTTGTCATGCCGCTCGGCGGCACGAAGGTCGCGGATGTCCTGGCCGCGCTCGACCGGCACAAGAAAGTCTTGCGCGGCGAGATTGCCCACCGCATCAATCTCAGATTCGCGCCCGATATTCGCTTTAAGGCGGACCCGAGCTTCGAATATGGCGCCAAGATCGACGCATTGCTCGAATTGCCAGCAGTAAAACGCGATTTGAGCCAAAAACCGGACAAGCCAGAATGAAAGTCCGCGCGTCGGCGCGAGATGACATTCATGGCTGGGTCGTGCTCGATAAGCCGGCCGGCATGACCTCGACCCACGCGGTGTCCCGGCTGAAGCGTATATTCAACGCCAAGAAGGCAGGACACGCCGGAACGCTCGACCCGCTCGCCACCGGTGTTTTGCCGGTCGCCTTTGGCGAGGCGACGAAAACCGTGCCCTTCGTTCAAGACGGCGAAAAAGCCTATCGCTTTACGGTGCGTTGGGGCACCGAGACGGACACCGACGACTCCGATGGCAGGGTTGCCGCGCAATCGGGCGCGCGGCCCGTCGCTGATGCGATCCGCGCGTTGTTGCCGCGGTTTACCGGGAAGATTCTGCAACTGCCGCCGTCCTATTCGGCGATCAAGATTAATGGCGAGCGCGCTTACGACCTCGCGCGCGCGGGCGCGGCGCCGGTGTTGTCCCCGCGCCCGGCGACGGTCCACTCACTCGATCTCATTGACGCGGAGCGCGACGAGGCGGTATTCGAAGCCCGCTGCGGCAAGGGGACCTATGTGCGCGCGCTCGCCCGCGACCTCGGAAGACACCTTGGGTGCTACGGCCATGTCAGCGCATTGCGGCGGACCAGAGTCGGGCCATTCCACGAAATGGATGCGGTGCTTTTGCCGGATTTAGACGGCGACGCCTCCCGCGCGAAAGCTTTGCGCCGCGTCGAGGCGGGTCTCATGGACGTGCCCCGCGTCGTGGTCGATTTAAGCGCCGCGGCCAAACTCCGGCGCGGTCAGTCCATCCTGCTGCGCGGCCATGATGCGCCGCTTGACGGCATCGCCTATGCCGCCTGTTGCGGCGTGGTCATCGCCGTCGGCGCGGTCGAGAAGGGAGAATTAATTCCAGGCCGCGTCTTCAATCTACCGCTTTAAGTTGGCCTTCAAGTTCCGTCTTCGCCAAGCAAGGCTTCGAGTTTTGCGCGCTCGGCTTCGGACAAGCTATCTGCCGGAGCGGGGCTCTTTTGCCGCTGCCGGGCAACAAGGATGAAGCAGCCGCCCGTGAGGAGAAAAAGTAACGGCGCGCCCCAAAGCAGCCAGGTTTCAAGCTTGAAAGGCGGCTTTAGCAAGATGAAATCGCCATAGCGGCGCACGAGGTCGGCGCGAATCTGATCGTCGCTGTCACCCGCCTGAAGCCGCTCGCGGACGAGAACGCGCAGATCGCGGGCAAGGTCGGCGCCGGATTCGTCGATCGACTCGTTCTGGCAAACCATGCAGCGCAATTGCGTGGAAAGCGCGCGGGCTCTTGCTTCAAGCCTCGGGTCCGGCATGATTTCGTCAGGCTGAACCGCCCTCGCGGCAAGCGGCGCCAGCAAAAGCAGACAAGTCAGGGCGACGTCGCGAGCAAAGATCTTCAATTTCACTCCGCCGGTTGCGGGCGCGGCGCTTGCGCCTTGCGGGCGCGGCGCGCGATGCCGATCCTAAAGCTCAGGTCGCTGAGCGACAAGCAACCGCCGAAAGCCATGATCAATGCGCCGATCCAGATCAAGGCGACAAGCGGCTTCCAGAAAATCCTTGCGTTGACGGCGCCATTGGCCGTGACATCGCCGATGCTCATATAGACTTGGCCAAGGCCAAGCGTCGCGATCCCCGCCTCCGACCGGTTCATGCGGCGGGCGGGATAAAATCGCATTGCCGGGTCGATCGTAGCGACGAGCGCGCCTTTGGAACGAATCAACGTGTGCCCGGCGAGCTCAGAATAGTTCGGGCCATTGCGCGGCACGATGCTCTCGAAGTTCAATTGGTAAGGGCCGATTTCGACCGCCTCTCCAGGCTTCAACGCCATGATCTTCTCGGCGCCCCAGCCGGTCGCGGCAAGGCCGAGCAGGGTTACGCCGAGGCCAGCATGGGCGAACGCCATGCCGAAGGCGTGGCGTGGCAAGCCGCGCGCGCGCTGGCCTATGATCCCAGCGGAAACTCCACCGCCGAAGAGGCGCCTGCCAAGATCGACGAAAGAGCCGAGGATTACATAAAATGCGACGCCGGACAGGATCACGCTGACGGCGGGGCCGCCACGCGATGCCGCAAGAATGGCCGCGAAGACGAGCCCGGCGGCGAACGCCAGGGTCAGCCTTTGTGCGACGCCGGCGAGATCGCCGCGTTTCCACGCCAGCAGCTGGCCAACCGGCATCAGAATAAACAAAGGAATGAACAAGGGAATAAAGGTCAGATTGAAGAATGGCGCGCCAACCGAGATTTTTTCGCCAGTGATGGCTTCGAGCGCCAGCGGATAGAGGGTGCCAGTGAAAACAGTGGCGCAGCATGTGGTCAAGAGCAGATTGTTGAGGACGATGGCGCCCTCGCGCGAGACAGGCGAGAAGAGGCCGCCTTGGGTCAGCCCGCCTGCCCGCAGAGCAAAGAGAGCAAACGATCCGCCGATGAAAATCACCAAAATGAGGAGTATGAAGACCCCGCGCGTGGGATCGCTCGCGAAGGCATGGACCGAAGTCAATACGCCGGAACGAACCAGAAAGGTTCCGACAAGCGACAGGGAAAAAGCGAGGATCGCAAGGAATATCGTCCAGATTTTGAGGGCTTCCCGCTTTTCCATCACCGCCGTGCAATGCAACAGCGCGGTGGCCGCGAGCCATGGCATCAGCGAGGCGTTCTCAACCGGATCCCAAAACCAGAAGCCGCCCCAGCCGAGCGTGTAATAAGCCCAGTAGGAGCCCATCGCGATGCCAAGGGTCAGGGAAATCCAGGCGATCAGCGTCCATGGCCGCACGAAACGTGCGAAGACCGCGTCGATGCGGCCCGAAATCAAAGCCGCCGCCGCGAAGGAATAAGTGATCGAAAGTCCGACATAGCCAAGATAAAGCAGCGGCGGGTGGATGGCGAGGCCCGGATCCTGGAGGAGCGGGTTCAGATCATTGCCTTCCAAGGGCGCCACGGCGAGCCGCGCGAAGGGATTCGATGTGAGCAGAATGAACAGAATGAATGCGGCCGCGATCCAGGATTGCACGGCGAGCACATTCGCGCGGAAATCGTCCGGCATCGATCGCGAAAACAAAGCGACCGCCGCGGCGAACAGCGAAAGCACCAGGACCCACAAAAGCATCGAGCCTTCGTGATTGCCCCAGACGCCGGTGATTTTATAGATCAAGGGCTTGGCGGAATGCGAGTTCTCGACGACATTGACAAGCGAGAAATCGGAGACCACGTGGGCCATCGTCAAGGCGAAATAGGCGTAAGCCACGAGGCCAAAGCCGACCAGCGCGACTGGAGGCGCGACCGCCATCAGGCGCGGGTCCCGCGCGACGCTGCCCCATACCGGCAACACGGAATTGACGAGCGCGAGCGCCAAGGCGAGCACCAGCGCGTAATGGCCGGTTTCGACGATCATCCGCGCCTCGCGCACAAAATCCCGCGTTTCATCTTCACCTCATTTGCCCATGCTTGCCGCTTCCGCGTCGCCCCGCCAGACGCCTTGTTTCTTCAATGCGTCGGCGACCTCGCGCGGCATGTAGCGCTCATCGTGCTTGGCGAGAATACTGTCGGCGTGAAAGACTTTGTCCTGGCCGAGCGTGCCCTCGGCGACAACGCCCTGTCCTTCCCGGAATAGGTCGGGCAAAATCCCCGTAAAGGTCACGGCGACTTCTTGTTTTTTATCGGTGACGGCAAAGCGCACCGTTCGGCTGCCTTCGTGGACAAGCGAGCCTTCTCGCACGAGCCCGCCGATGCGCAGCCTTTGCCCGGCGCGCGGCGCCTTTTCTGCAAGCTCGCTCGGCCCATAGAAAAAGACGATATTGTCGCGCAAAGCCACCAGCACAAGGCCGAGCGCGAGGCTAAGCGTGGCGAGCGCGGCGGAAATCAAAACGAGACGGCGCCTTTTGCGCGTCATTGCAAGATCAACCTTCCAACCCAAGTTCCCGCGCGAGCGCATCGATGTGCGCGAGTGCGCTTGGATCGCCCGTAAAACAGCGCTTTGCATCGATAAGCGCGGCGCGCGCCTTGGCGTCATCGTGGAGCACCGTATAGGAGCGAACAAGGCGAAGCCAGCCTTCCAGATCCTGCCCGTTTTGCGCCAGGCGCGCGGCGAGCCCCTCGACCATGCCGCGAATGGCATTCATCTGCCCGACTTCGGGTAGCGCCTCGATCTTGGCCGCTAAGTCATTCTGCGTTGTCTCGGGCCCCGCGCCAAGCACCGCTAGCCGCTCGCGCAGCGCTTGTGCCCAAGGGGCGCCTTCTGGCGCTTCGGCGACAAGCTTGCCCCAGATATCTTTTGCACGGGCCTTGTCGCCTTCCTGTTCGGCGGCGAGCCCGAGAAAAAAGCGGGGCTCGGCGGCAAAGGGATCTTTCGCCGCCGCTTCGAAGGAGTTTTTGGCTTCCGGCGTCACCACGCCATTGGCGGCCGCAACCAGTGCTTCCCCGTAAAGCGCATCTCGTGCCGGCGTCTCGCCGAGAAGGCGCAACGCCGCGCGCGCGGCGTTCACGGAATCGCCCGCGCGGCCCATGCGGAGATAAACCGGCGCCAAAATCTCGTAGCCGCGCCCATCGTCTGGATGTTGCGCAAGATGCGCTTCGATTTTTGCAATCGCGGTCGCCAAATCCATGCGCGCGGGCGCGGCGTCGAGCCGCGCCGCGAGCGGCGCATCGGGCAACTCCGGATGCCCGATCGTTGCATAAAGCGAAAGCGCCAGAACCGGAACGAAAATCGACACGCCCACGGAAACAAGCCGGGCCCTCGCCGGCGATGCCGACGGCAATGGTTCAATCGCGGCATCCGCCGCCATCAGGCGGCGGGCCGCTTCGGCCTTGGCGCCTTGCGCATCTTCCGGCGCCACGAGGCGTTGCGCTTCATCTCTTTTAATCCCGACGAGTTGGGCCTTGTAGATGGCGATGCCGGTTTCGCGGCGCGTTAATCCACGCGGGGTGTTCGCGAGCGGCCACAGGACGCCTAGCACCGCAATGGCAGTCAGCACGGCGAAAATCAACCATAACATAAAGGACGCTCGTCAGTCTTTATCTCTGAAGATCTGCCAAGTCGCTGAAAAATGGCGGCAAAGTCGTCCAGTACTATTGACCTTGAGTTCCGCTCGCCCATAAAGCTTTAGTTTCATGTTTGTAAATTACGAGATTCCCGTCGTCTTGAATTTGCATAAATGCGTTAGGCTGTCCTTGTGTCTTAGTTGCAAATATTGCATTATTTGAAAATCCATAAATAACGAAGTTTCCATCGCCTTGCATAGTTGCAACTGAAACAGCCTGTCCGTTTGTTTTGGAGGACCATATGGGTTTATGGTTTTTCCCCAAATCATACAATACGAAATTCCCATCGGGTTGCATATCGGCCTGATATCGACCATTTGGGGATTGAAGATAATCGCTTACCCTCAGTGATTGCCCGCAAAATAATGCGGAACCCTTGTCACTCATAGCAAACCTCTCTTTAGGCGAATTCTGGTCGGGCCGACATCGACGTTTCGGCGGAGGTCCCGCTCTGTTTCGGCGGAGATCCCGCTCTGTTGCGCTCGGTGTTCACGATATCATCACTCGAAGTCGTGTCAATTCTGGTTCGTTGATCTGTAAAGCAATTATCCTTGAACTCTTCTGATCTTCATCCGGCAGGGAGTCTCAATTCGGCGCGCAAGCCGCCAATGGGGCTATCTTCGAGCGACAAATGGCCGCCGTAAAGCGACGCCAGATCGGCGACGATCGAAAGTCCTAGTCCCGCTCCGGGCTTCGTTTCGTCGAGGCGCTTGCCGCGCGACAACGCGGCCTGGCGCAGCCCGGCGGCGAGCCCTGGCCCGTCGTCGTCGATGGTGACGCGAAAGAAACGGCGCTCCGAGGAGTTGCGCCAGGCTTCCGGCGCCATGCCGATCGCAACCGCGTGGCGCGCCCATTTGCCGGCATTATCGACAAGATTGCCAACCATCTCCTCGAAATCCTGGCGTTCCCCTTGAAAACGAATAGTCCCCTTCACCGAGACGGTGAAGCCGATCGCCCGCTCCGCATAGATTTTTTCGAAGGTGCGGACCAAGGCTTCGACGGTGGGGGCCACCTCGGCCGCTCCGCCAAGCGTTCGGGCCCGGACCGCCGCCCGCGCGCGGTGAAGGTAATAGGAGACCTGATCGCGCATGATGGCGGCCTGCTCCTCCACCATGGCCGCGAGCGGGCCGGGATCGACCGCGGCTTCGTTGACGATGATGCTGAGCGGCGTTTTCAAGGCATGCGCGAGATTGCCAACCTGGGTGCGCGCGCGCTCCACCACGTCGCGGTTGGCGTCAATCAGCAGATTGAGCTCGCTGGCGAGAGGCGCGAGATCCCGCGGGAAATCGCCTTCGATTTTCTCGGCTTCGCCGCGCCTTATCGCGGCGACCCCTTCCTGCAACCGCCGAAGCGGTTTCAGGCCATAGCGAAGCTGCGCCGCCGCCGAGACAACAAGGGCCAACGCGAGAACCGCGAAGGTAAGCACGAGGTCAAGCTCGAAACGCGCAATTTGGGCCTCGATTTCTTCGGTCGTCGCGGCAAGCTGAACGAGATAAATTCCTTGTTCTCCGGTATCGATGATACGTTCGAGCATTCGCAAGGCGCGGTCATCAGGCCCTTTCGCATAGCCTCTCCGCGCGCCGTCGGGACCGGCCGCGACGCCGGCATCGGAGAGACGCGGAAGCTTTGCCGCGAACAACGAGCGCGAACTTCTGATCTCTAGCTTCGGCGCGTCCAACCGCGTGATTTGCCAATACCAGCCAGACAAGGGCAGTTCGAACTGCGGCTCGCCAAGCTGGCCTCCCGCGGTGCGGCTGTCCTCTCCAGGAGTTGCAATATCGGCGACGAGGGCATGCAAGTAAGCGCCGAGGCGTTCGTCGAAATTGGTCTCGGCCGCGTTCCGGTAAATTGCCGAGAGGACCAGCCCCGCGATCAGGAGAATGGCAAAGCTCAGTAAGGCCGCGGAAACGAAAAGCCGCGCGGCTATCGAGCGCGGCCTTCGCCGTGCGGGAGCGCTCGCCTGCCGCGCCGGGTCGGAAAGCCGCGCTAGCTCCTCGTCGTTTCGCATCCTCTGCCGCCGGCAAAATGTCCCTTGGCCGGACCTCGTTTCATACCCGCTCGTATTGGCCGCCGCCGCGCGACATCAACCCTTGCTCAGTTTCGCTTCACTCCATTTGAGATTTACAATTCCCAATGCAATTCGAATAATTACGTGCACAGACCCATTTAGATTTGGCGACGTTCCCCGCTTTACTCATGCAAGGGTCAACGACATCGTTACACTCTTTTATGCAATTGGGATCGAACCTTTTACCGGCCATCGCCCCCTTTGCGACGCTCGATGAGGCAGCCGAGGCTGCCCCCACAGTGACGGCGGACAGAAAGGCGCAGCAGATCGCGCTCAGCGCCATGGATTTCAAGGCTACCATAATCATAATATCCTCCCGAAGGTTGTTGGCACGCGTCCGAATGTTTCGATGATCGACCGTGCTGCTTTGACGGTCCACGCCTATGACTCCGGACAGCTTGCGGCCTCGCGCGGTATGCGAGGTCAAGAAGACTATACGCCGCCGCGCGGAAAAGGAAGGGGTGTAGCGGCCGAGGTTTCGGAAGCAATGCTCATATGCGCTTTCGGCTGTCGCCGTTCGCCGAGCAGTTGATTTCCCTCATGTTCTCATCCGCAACCTTTGGGATCATGCTCGCGCGGCGGGGTTTGCCCGTCGCGGCTTGGCCCCATCCTCCGCTTCCGGCGCCGCCAACAGATAGCCGAGCCCGCGCATCGTCTGAATGATATCGCCGCCAAGTTTCTTGCGCAGATGCCCGACAAAAACCTCGACCGTATTCGAATCGCGATCGAAATCCTGATCGTAAAGATGCTCGATGATTTCGCCGCGCGATACAATCCGGCCCGCATGATGCATCAAATATGACAATAGCCGGTATTCGTGCGAAGTAAGCTTGACCGGATTGCCATCGACCGACACCCGCCCCGTGTTTGTATCGAGGCGCACTGGACCGCAGCTAAATTCGCTTGTCGCATGGCCGGCGGCGCGCCGCAACAACGCGCGCAGCCGGGCAAGGAGTTCCTCGATATGGAAAGGCTTGGCGACGTAATCGTCAGCGCCGGCGTCGAAACCCAGAACCTTGTCGCTCCACCTATCGCGGGCCGTCAAAATCAAAACCGGCATGGCGCGGCCGGCCCGGCGCCATTCCCTGAGCAACGAAGTACCGTCCTTTTTGGGCAATCCCAAATCCAGGACGACGGCATCGTAAGGTTCGGTGTCGCCCAGAAACCAACCTTCTTCGCCATCGAAGGCGCGGTCGACCGCATAGCCCGCCCGCGCAAGCGCGGCGAAGATCTGCCGATTTAGGTCCTTGTCATCCTCGACGACGAGCAACCGCACGCGTCATACCCTATGCCAAGAGCAATGTTTCGCGTGAAACCTTGCTGCTTCTCACGGCGGCGACCGAACGGTTCGAACGCCGCCGTTTTTTTTAACACGAAGAATTCAATGTTCGTTCTTCGATCCGATGACCTGTCCGGTCTTGGCATCGACGAAAACGCGAATGACGCGGCCGTCGCGACGCAAAAGGCTCATCTCATAGACGAGCTCCTCGTCCCAGCGGCAAAGCTTGACCCCGATGGCTTCCGCCTGCGAGCGGCTCGCGGCGCTCCGCATGGCACGAAACGGCTCGAACAGCCCATGCGCCAGAATCTTTTCGCGCGTCTCAGCCGTCGAGAAACAGACGCGGTCCGGCTCTGGTTGCGCCCCAGCCGTCGCGCTTGAGCCGAGAGAGGCCGTGACAAAGACCGCGATGAAATAAAGCATGACTTAAGGCTGGCGCGGCCAAAATGAATGAGCCATGAATATTGGCAACATGCGCGGTAATTTTCGAATCGTTTCACTCGCTAAGGCGTTTTGGCCGGCCCCGCCCGCGGGTTTGGGCGCAATGCTGGCTTGCCTGTCCGGCGTGGTTTTATCGGCGCCCGCATTTGCTTTGGTCGGCCCTGCCCGAGAGGCTCCGGAATTCGCGCCCTATGTCGTGACTGTACTGGACAAGAGCGGCGGCGGTCGCGGCGGCGCGAGCTTTTGTACCGCGAGCGTCATCGCTCAAGACGTCGTCCTGACCGCCGCCCACTGCGTCTCCAACCTTTCAGACACGCAAGTGCTTTATCGCGGCGGCAAGAGCCAGCTGATTCCATTCGATGTTGCTTCGATCGCCATTCACCCGGAATTCCGGCCCAAAATCGGGCGAAAACATTTGATTTCCATCGATCTCGCGCTTTTGCGCCTCAAACAGCCGTTGCCTCCCGCGTTCAACCCCGTCACATTTGCGGATCCCAGCTCGGTCACGGCAGGCCAGGCGTTTCGCATCGCGGGCTTTGGCCGCGCGAGCGAGGACGTGAGCGGGACGTCAGGCGTCTTGCGGGCGGGCATTCTCGTCGCGCGCGGACCGAAATCGCCGGTTCTGGTTTGGCTGACCGATCCGGATGGCGCCGGACTTGGCGGTTGCACGGGGGATTCCGGCGCGCCGGTCCTCGCCATCGGTCAGCCGGCACTCATAGCCGTGGCGATCAGGGCCAACGGCAACAAAGGACATTCATGCGGCGCTTCGACCGAGGCGGTGCTGATCGGGCCGCAAATGCCATGGGTACGCAAGGTGCTGCAAGCCTGGGGAGCGACCTGGAGCATGGCGCATTAGAGTGCCCGATTGCGACATGATCGGGCAACGCGGCGAGGCGGAAGAGCCGGTTTTTGACCCTGCATCGGATTGCGATTCCGCCATGGGCTAAGGGACTACTGTTAATAGTCACCCATCTGGGCCTTGACGGGTAACGTGGCCGGATTAGTTTCACTCGCTAGTTAGGGAGGTTGGGCAATGAAAAAAATAACGTTCCCAATTCTGCTGAGCCTGGCGGTGATGGTCGTCACGACTGGCCGCGGATTCGCACTAACACAACCGTTCCCGGAAGACGGCACATATGTAATCTGGGAGACAATCAGCGGCGCGGGCGGCTCGTTAGAAGGGATCGCCCGTGACAACCACATTGCGACGGTGTGTGCCACCCTGGGAACGCCAACCTACCCCGTTCTTCATCCCACGCCTAAGAACCCGGACGGCACAGCGGCAGACTGCTCCCGAAAGAACTTCGACGTATCAGCGGGAGGGGGTGTCTCCGTGCCGGGCGCCATGAGTGGCGAGGGGGATGCAGAGTTTGCTTGGACTATAACTGGCGCAGAGATTTCTGTCCCTTGGCTAAGAGTCAACGCCGCGGTTGATAGCATCGAGACGGGTTGCGACGGGCCCGGGCCATGCTTGGCTGCAGTGGGTTCTAGCGTCTCCTTCTACGCGGAGAATATAGATTGCCAATGCCTGCCCGGCGCACAAGTGAGTATAACGCTACAATTGAACGCATTTGGCCAAGCACCCAGTCAATCGTCGGTCGCCGTCATTACGGCGAGCGAAGTCGACCGGCAGTCTGATTCTTTTACCGGAAATACCTTTACCGAGAACAAGTCTACCACCCCGCTGCGAATCGGCGCGTCGCAAAAATTTTCCGTACTCATATCGGTCGACGCCGCTCAGCAGGTACAGGGTTCCATACATGGCTCAGCCTTTGGCATATCTCGCCTCGGGTTCGAGATCAGTTATAAAGAGTTCGATCCTCCAGGCAGTACCGGGACTACGCCGCGCGCAGATTCGGACCCGACGCTCGACCCTTCCAACCCTTTCAACGCCCTTGTTGGCTGGTACACCAACTCAAATGGCGCCACCAAAGGTTTCGAGGTCTTGCCCGGCGGCACAATCAAAGCTCCCATCAAGGATCCCAACGACAACCTGCACTCCACGGCCCCGTTCGGAATCAACAATGCAGGGACGATTGTTGGGCAGTACGAGAACGCCAGCGGCGGCATCAACGCCTTTCATGGCTTCATGCTGTCGCCGGGCGGAGCGTTCAGCACTTACGATATCGGCATTCCAGGTGTATCGACCGGCATTCAGGCCATCAACAACAATGGCGATTTCACGGGCGATTTTGGCAGCAGCATCAAGGTGACAAAGGGATTCTTGAACTCCGGCGGGCGCACAGTCAC